>JAGVBL010000154.1 GCA_020059785.1 Ignavibacteriales bacterium
AGGGAAATAAAAAATTAATTAAACACGCTGTTAAAACTGCCAGGAATGCAGATAAAATTATTTTAGTTCTCGGCGGCAATGAACAAATATCAAGAGAAGCATGGAGTAAAACTCATTTAGGTGATAGAGCCAGCTTAGAATTATTTGGCGATCAGCTCCAGCTTGTTAAAGAAATTCTGAAATTGGAAAAGCCGGTAATTGTATTGTTGTTCAACGGAAGACCAAATTCATTTCAATATATTAGCGATAATGTTAGCGCTATTCTAGAGTGCTGGTATCTTGGTCAGGAAACCGGAATTGCAATTGCAGATGTTTTATTCGGTGATTATAATCCTTCCGGAAAACTACCAATGTCTATTCCAAGATCAGTTGGTCATTTACCTTGTTTCTACAATCATAAACCTTCTGCCAGAAGAGGTTATTTGTTCGATGACATTACTCCGTTATATCCATTCGGATTCGGATTAAGTTACACAACATTCCAGATCAGCAACGTTCGATTAGAAAAACAAACAATCGCAATTGATGAGTCAACCAAAATAATTTTAGAAGTTACAAACACAGGAAAGCGAAGCGGAACCGAAGTAATTCAAATGTACATTCACGATATGGTAAGCTCTGTTACAAGACCGGTTAAAGAATTAAAGGGATTCAAGAAAGTATTCCTTAATCCGGGCGAAACAAAAGTTGTTGAGATTCCCATCCTGTCTGAGCATTTAGCATTTACAAATATTGACAAAGAGTTCAAAGTAGAACCGGGGGATTTCGAAATTATGGTAGGCAGTTCTTCAAAGGATGAAGATCTCGTAAAAGTAACACTTAGTGTTATTTAGAAAGGATGGAATAAAGTTTAAAAAATATTTCTATACCGAGAGTAACAGTAAAAAAATAGATTTTTCTTAACAGAATAATAAATAATCTCGGGAGTTAGTAGTGCAGAACATAACGGAAAAACTGTCCCTTAAAGAGAAAATCGGTTACAGTGTTGGAGATACGGCATCAAATCTTTTCTTCCAGACATTCATGCTGTTTCTACTATATTTCTATACAGACGTATTTGGATTACCCGCCGCAACAGTTGGAACACTATTCTTAATTACCCGTATATGGGATGCCTTTAATGACCCGATTATGGGAACAATTGCAGACAGAACAAACACACGATGGGGTAAATTCCGTCCTTACATTTTAATCTTTGCGCTTCCATTCGGTATAATGGGTGTACTCACTTTTACTACACCGGACTTTGATGCAACAGGTAAACTGATCTATGCTTTTATCACATATAATTTACTGATGATGATGTACACCGCAGTAAATGTTCCTTATTCTGCATTAATGGGAGTTATCACCTCCAATTCAATGGAGAGAACGGAATTATCAACTTTCCGTTTTGTTGCAGCTTTCTTCGGCGGAATAATTGTTCAGGCATCTACAATATCCCTTGTAAAATATTTTGGAAATGGTAATGAAGCTGTTGGATGGCAATGGGCTATGGGTACATTAGCCGGATTGGCTTTCATTCTTTTCTCAATTACATTTTTAACAACCAAAGAACGGGTTCACCCTCCTAAAGAACAAAAGAATGTATTAAGACAGGACCTAAAAGATCTATTTAGTAATAAACCATGGTTATTAATTGCCGGTGCAACAATCTTCCAGCTGCTTCTTATTGTAATACGTAACTCATCTATAATGTATTACTTCAAATATTATGTTCAGGATCAGCAGCTTAATTTATTCGGGTATCCAATTGATCTTTCCTTCGAAGCTCTGGCTTCATCATTCATGTTATCCGGAACAATAGTAACAATCCTTGGCGCAATACTTACAAAATGGTTTGCAAAAAAATTCGATAAAAAAAAATACATATGCCGGTTTTCTAACTCTTAGTGCAGTTACAATTACTTTATTCTATTTCCTTAAACCGGAAAATGTAATTTTAATTTACCTTCTTAATCTTGTTTTCTCGTTTTCATTCGGACCGGTATCCGTACTTCAATGGGCAATGTATACTGATGCTGCAGATTATTCAGAATGGAAGAATAAACGTCGGGCAACAGGATTGATAATGGCGGCTTCACTCTTTGCATTAAAGTTTGGCTTAACTCTTGGCGGTGCGATTGTTGGGTGGTCGTTGGCTCTGTTTGGTTTTGTTGCTAATCAGGCACAATCACAAGAAACATTGAATGGAATAATCATGCTTATGAGCATTATTCCGGCAGTGTTTGGATTAATTGGTGGAGCACTGATGTTCTTTTATCCACTGACAAATAAAATGATGGTAAAAATTGAAGAAGAACTTATTTCAAGGCGGACTGAACAAACAGTATAAAAAATATTAGGATTAATTAATTCTATGAATAAAAAATTTATTTCAAGGTTTATTATTAAATAGGGAGAACGGGTATGGTAAAAATATTTTACAAAAATGTAATTACTATAATAGCGTTATTAACAGTAGTATTGTCCCAATCTTTATATGCACAGTCGGGTTCTTTTAAGGGAAGGATATTCGATAAAGAAACTAAAGAAGTATTGGTTGGAGCTAATGTAGTAATTCAAGGAACAAGCATTGGTGCTGCTACAGATCTGGATGGTAATTTTGTTATAAGGAACATTCCAGTTGGAAAACACATTGTTAAGATTTCTTATATAGGTTACAATCCTATAACTGTAGATATTGATATTGTTGCCAACAGAACACTGGAACAAAATTTTTCTCTTCAACCGGAAACTATAGAAGGGCAAGCGGTCATTATAACAGCCCAGGCACAGGGACAGGTATCTGCAATTCAGCAGCAATTAACTTCCAACAAAATTGCAAACGTAGTATCGGAAGCAAGGATTCAAGAGTTACCGGATTTTAATGCAGCCCAGGCAATTTCTCGTTTACCCGGCATTGCAACTCTCGAAAGTTCAGGAGAAGCAAATAAAATTGTAATTAGAGGATTGGCGCCGCAATTTAATCAGGTTGCAGTTGGTGGTATTTCGCTTGCTTCAACGGGCAGCACACAGATTGGTGCTGCTTCTCAAGGTGGAACGGCCGGAACGATTAACAACGATAGAAGCGTAGACCTTTCTATGATCTCACCTTACATGTTAAAGACAATCTCTGTTTATAAATCACTTACACCGGACCTTAACGCAAATGCAATAGGTGGTGTTGTTAATATGGCTCTTAGAGAAGCTCCATCCGGATTAAAAGGTGATTTGCTCTGGCAATCGGGTTATACAAGTAAAAGTAAGACTTATGGAAACTATAGAGGCGTTTTATCTTTAAGCAGCCGCTTTCTTGATGATGCCCTGGGCGTTTATGTTTTAGGTAATGCTGAAAAGTATGATAGAGATGCAGATAATATGAACGCAAGTTATTCTACCGGATTATTAGATAAAGATCCTGTTACAGGTTTTAATAAAATTCAGGTTTCTAATGTTACTCTTAATAGACATATTGAAACAAGAAAACGATACGGTGCTAACTTAATTTTAGATTACAAACTACCTAATGGTGTTATTAGATCTCTTAATATGTTCAGCCAGCTCAATTCTGATTTTAAGGATTATCGGACAATTCTAAATTATAAAGAAAAGAATCTCGATTTTACTTATAGAGATGGACTTACAAAAACCGAAGTTGGTATCAATACACTTGAGTTCGAAAACGACTTCGGTTTTATGTCGATGGAATTGAAAGGCGCATATACTTATTCCAGAAATTATTTACCGGAATCCCCATTTTATCAATTCCGACAAACCGGTGGTGTATATGCCGGTTCTATTCCTTATAATACAGTTCCCGAAGATTTAGTGTCTCAAGTAAAATATTTAGGTACAGCTCAAACTTATTTGTCTTCCGTCTCTCTATTTAGCACTGAATATAAAGAGCAAGGTCAATCTTTAAAGGGAGATTTTAAAGTTCCTGTTAACATTTTCGATATAGCTTCCGGTTTTATAAAATTTGGCGGTAGTTATAAAAAAAGCGTTCATAAAAACGATCAGAGCACACCTTATGTTACTCTTACCAGGTCAGGTAGTTCCGGAATTACAGTTAGAATTGCAGATGGTATAATGTCAAATTTTCCGGGCGTTATCTTTGATCCGGTCGCAGGTAAATGGCCGGAACAAATTTCACTTCTACAAATTCTGATCTCTACAAAGAATTCTTAGGTAACAGGTTTGGTAGTCTATTTTGGATTCCCAATGCCGGGGTTTTAAATTCAATTACAAAATATATTTCTAACGAACCTACATTCGATGCTATTAATTCCGATGCAATTAATCCCGGCGGTTGGTACAATTCTTATTACCAAACACTTCCCAATGATTATGAATACACTGAATTCTACTCTGCTTTTTACTTAATGACTGAAATGAGAATACTTCAGGATTTGATGATAGTTGGCGGTTTTAGATACGAAGATGTACAATCAAGATTCTTTGCATACAATTTATTAGACGGACGCGATGCAAGATCGCAAACATATTATGAAGTAATAGTTTTCCCTAAAAATAATTTCCTGCTACCAATGGTTCAGGCAAAATATACTCCAACAAATTGGATGGATATCCGCTATGCCTTTACTCAAACATTAGCGCGGCCGGATTATTCACAATTATCTCCGCACTATAATATTAGTTACGATAGAGGAAACGTTTGGGCTGGTAATCCAAAACTTAAACCGGCTCAAGCATTTAACCATGATGCAATGATTACATTCCACGATAATTATTTAGGTCTGCTGTCTGTTGGCGCATTCTATAAAGAAATTGAAAACTTCACTTATTCTACAAATTACAGATTACGTCAAAAACCTATGCCCGGTTTCGATTCAGTAGGAACTTATGCAACGCTTGGAAGTCCGCCTAAAGACGGCGCTATGCTTTATACATATCTTAATAATAGTAAGCTTGCTTTTGTAAGAGGTATCGAATTCGATTTCCAGACAAGATTCTGGTATTTGCCTTTTCCGCTTGATGGATTGTTGTTAGGATTTAATTATGCTCACATCAACACAAAAGCATACTATCCATTCAGAGATGAAATTACTTATGGAATTCCGGGAAGACCCGGATATAGAATAGTTCAGATTGATAGTTTGCGCGACGGGCGGCTAATTAACCAGCCTAATGAGATTGCTAATTTATTTATTGGTTACGACTACAAAGGTTTTTCTGCCAAGGTTTCATTTGTATTTCAGGGTAACTCGGTCAGTTATGTCGGAAGTTTCCAGGAACAGGATGGATTTACACAGGATTATTATAGAATAGATGTCTCGGTAAGACAGATGCTTCCATGGTATGGATTACAATTATTTCTGGATGTTAATAATCTGAATAACAGACAGAATATAGCAACACAAAAAACTATAGGAGGATTTACAAGCCAAAAGAATTATGGACTTACATTGAATGCCGGAGTTAGAATTAATTATTCATTTTATTAAAAAATGCAATAGATAGTTCTGAGTACAATTTGAACTGTTAAGAGAATAGTTAAATAAATAGTACAAACATTTACCAAAGGAGAAACAGCATGAAGAAAATTATTTTAACAATATTGGGAATGGTTCTGTTACCATTTCTTATTTATGCACAAACCATTGTAAAGGTTGCAAGTGATAACCCTCCTTCCGAAGGTAACCTTAACAAAGCAGTTCAAGCAGCAATAACTGCCGGAACTCTTAACAATACTGTTTTTGAACTTGCTCCATACGGCTATTATGTTTTAACGGGTACCATTGGCGTTCCAGCCGGAATGACTCTTACAATTACAGCACCAGAACCGGGAACAACGCAAGCTACTGCCCCTCCACAGGTTGTTTGGTCTGGTACTGGCGGATTGAACCGAGATTACCAATTTGAAGTTTTTGGAAACATTAATTTCAAAAATTTCTGGATACGAGCTGCAACCACAGTTGGTGATCAGGTAGGAACAACTATCGTTATTCAGGACGACCCACTTGCTAAATCACAAAAAGTTACAATGGAAAATATGATAGTTGATTATTTCCCCTGTCCACCGCTTGCAGGAGGTGCTATTACTGTTCAAACCCAACGTTTTATTGGTGATTTTAAAAGAGTTTATTTCAAAAACTGTGTTGATCCTCATTTAAGGTATTATGGCAGAGCTGTTTCATATCCTTACAATACAACCGGATTACATTCAATTAAAGTAGAATTTGAAAATTGTACATTTGCTAACATGGGATACGTTTTCATGCAAGAGGGTGGTGAGTATTCAGATGATGTTAGGTTTAATCACTGCACATTTTTAAACGTTGTTATGTTCCCGCTGCAATCCGGCTGGTGGTGGAAACTTGCCGTTACAAACAGTCTTTTCATTAACTGCTTTATGTTTGGTAATAATCCTGCACAAACCGGAACTGGAGATCCTAACGGTGGAACAATGAGAATTGATAGCGTTGCCCGCTTTGGATTTACTGTTCCATTTACTGATCAGGATAGAAGAATTCTTTTTGCTAATAACGCATACTATTTAGAACCATGGCTTGTTGACTGGATGGCAAATAATGATTACAGCAAACAGCTTAAAAGAGAAAGGAGAGATGACGAAATTCCAGTTCCTCAACCAATGCTAAGTCCAAGAACAATTCAATTTTTTGAAGGTGTTGGGCAGGATGGAAAAAAACTTTTCCCTTATATGAAAAAAGCTAACCTGTTTGATGGTGTGAATCCGGGTTTTGTAAAACCACTTACCGATCAAGCTCTTGTAAAAGAATTTATGTGGAGAAAGTGGTTCGACAACTCCGATGTTAACTGGGCTTGTAAACCTAATAACGATTTTCTGGGACTATGGCCTCTTGAAGAAAATATGTCCTACACTAACCAAACTTTTAAAGCTGGAGGTATAAATGGATATCCTCTTGGTGATTTAAGGTGGTGGCCAACAGAGTACAATCAATGGAAAAACCAAAGACAAACCGAGTATGATTACATTACGTCCTGGAGAGATCAGGCGGTTACATCTGTTAATGAAATATCCGGTAGTGAAATTCCAACTGATTTTGTATTAAGCCAGAACTATCCAAATCCGTTTAACCCGACAACTAAAATTGAATATTCCATACCCGTTGCCGGTGAGGTATCACTCAAGATTTATAACACACTCGGTCAGGAAGTTGCTACACTCTTTAGTGGGTTCCAGAATGCCGGAAAATATGTTGCCGATTTTGATGGTTCAAAATTAGCAAGTGGTGTTTATCTATATAAGTTACAAAGTAATGGAGTATCAATTTCCAAGAAACTTGTTTTGATGAAATAAATGGTGCCTCCATTTATTCTAAAGTCCCGACTTACTAAAAAAAAGTAGGTCGGGATGATAGATAAAGGGAGAATAAGATTAGAACAATAAATGAAAAGTAAATTGAAAATTCTGTTTAATAATAATTGGAGGTTTAATTCCTTGGAATCATTAGCAGGGATGATTTCCATCTCCAAATTTTTATTAACCTCCACCAATTTAATATCATAATCAATCAAAAGGAGGCTTATGAAAAGGTTATCTTACATCTTTGTAGCACTAATACTTTTTAGTGTTACGGTTATTGGACAAACGTTAAATCCAATAACTCAATGGGGTTTTGTTGGAAACGGTGGCGCAACCAGAACGGGTGGTAGTTGGACTTTTGAACCAAGCACCACACCAGGAAATGCCGGAACGGTTGGTACAAAACCGCTAGAAACATGGACTGCAATTAAAGGCGGTTTTACTCCAATTACACTAACTGCAAATCAAACAATAGTTGTAACGGGTAAGATCCAGTTTGTTGGTTCAGGACCAATTGTATGGAGCGGATTACGTTATGGTCTATCAAATATTCTCACCCCCGGTGAACTTCTGAATCCCGGAACAGCAACTGCTGCATGGTCTGGAACAGAAAGTGCAAATGGTTATATGTTTACACCTCATAGCGGTGTAACTGATTTAGTATCCTGGGTAGATGGCGGTAATGGAACCCATGGTGTAGTAAGAGGCGGTTCTTGGTTAAGTACTTTTGGTAATGCTCACAGATCATTAGGTGTTATTTTACAAAAACCAGCTCGTGCAGAAATGGTTGCCGGTACTTATAATTTTGCTATTTCTGTTAAAAGACTGGCAAATAATACAAATGAATTAACCTGGTATATTGTTAAAGATGATAACAAATACTGGACTGGAGGTACTTCCATTGATACTGAAGGAATAACAGCAACTTTTAATAGTGTTTGTTTTGCTGTTCAAGGTTCCCCCACTGCTACAAACGCAGAAATGCGAGCTATGCGTGTAATGGATGTAAAAGTTGGTTTGGGAAACCCTGTTGTTGTTCCTGAAGCACCATGGGTAGATTATTATGTTGAAGATTGGGGATTTATTGGAAACAAAGCTGCAACACGAACAGGTGGCTGGCAATTTGCACCCGGCGATGTTTATGGTAATGCCGGTGTAAAGGGAACTCAATCCCTCAATGGTTGGTCTGCAATCAGAGGGCAATTTAAAGAACCTATTGCTCCAACAACAGCTAAAGCTCTTATTGTTACCGGTAAAATTACTTTTGTTGGATCAGGACCAATTGTATGGAGCGGTTTACGTTATGGTATATTCATGCATGATAGTGCAGGTGTATTGAAAGATACCAATAAAGCGACTGCTTATTGGACCGGTAAAGAGTCCGATTCAAAAGGTTATATGATTACACCCCAAAGCGGAGTTAACGATCAAGTTGCCTGGGCAACTGGTGGTAATGGTGCTATTGGAGTTATTAGAGGCGGTGCATGGATAAGTACATTTGGTAATGCTCACCGTTCTTTAGGTATGGTAAGTCAAGCTCCTGCTCGTGCAGAAATGGGTGCCGGAACATACAATTTTGCAATCTCGGTAAGACCACTTGGAAATGGTACTAATGAAGTAAAATGGTATATAATTAAAGACGATAATTCTTACTGGTCGGGCGGAACAGCAATTGATAACGAAATGATTACAACGCAATATAATGGAGTATGCTTTGCAATACAAGGTTCTGCTACTTCAACCAATGCAGCAATGCGCGAAATGAAATTAGTTGATGTAAAACTTTCTATGGGTAATCCAATTACTATCCCCGATCCACCATTTAAATCATATTATCTTGACAAGTGGGGATTTGTTGGTAACAGAACAAACGGATGGACATTAACACCCGGTGAAGTAATTGGTAACTTCTCGGTTGCCGGCTCTACACCACCTTATGGATTTGTTGCTGTTCGCGGCGGATTCGATTATCCTGTTACTCCTACTGCAGATAAAGCAATCATCATTACAGGTCAAATGGAATTTGTTGGCGGCGCTTTTGATTTTGCCAATAGTTTACGCTATGGATTATTCTATACAGAAGCTCCCGGTACACTTACCAACAAAGTCTGGTCCACAAGCGAGAACAATACATCGGGTTACCTCTTCTTAGCACCAAGCGGTAAAAACGGTGCTGCTGAGTGGGGATTAAATAAATACGGAACATTCGGTGGTATTGTTAATGGAACATGGTTGATTCATACCGGACAGAATAATTATCCTTTAAGTACTCAACTGCAACTTCCACAGAATGTAGTTGCCGGAGCCGGAAAATATGATTTTGCTATTTCAATTCAACCTAAGACAGGTGGAATGGAGATTAAACAATATCTTATCAAAACAGATAAATCATATTACTGGGCTGGAACTATTATAGATGGAAAATCACCTCTTCCGGCAACCAAATTTAATTCTGTTAATTTTGCATTCTTCCCGAACAAAGCTACAGCTCTTAATTTCTATGATCTGAAAGTTGATCTTGGCAATCCTATTACAATTCCTCCTTTTACCTCTGTTGAAGAAGTTGAAGGATTACCAACAGAATATGCACTAAATCAAAACTATCCAAATCCATTTAACCCTACTACAACTATTGAATTCGCATTGCCCAAGAGCGGCGAAGTAAATATTATAGTATATGATATTCTGGGTAGAGTTGTTAAAGAATTGGTTTCCGGTCTATTTGAAGCTGGAAATCACAAGGTTAATTTCAATGCTACTAATCTTGCATCGGGAATCTATTTCTACAAATTGAAAGCCGGAGATTTTGTAAGTGTTAAAAAGTTAACACTTCTTAAGTAATCGGCTGTTTATACTATCATAAAAATTTTATGATAGTAATTACACCTTGATTAGAATATAATTAGGGTGTTTACAAGAAGTAATAACAAATTAAAACAGCCCCGATTTAATGGGGCTGTTTTTTTAAACGATTTAATAATTATAAATAGAACTATCATGATAAAATTTATAACCGATCTGAAAAGCATTGTAATAATAGTTACTGTTTATTTTGTAATTACAATTACTACTCAAGCCCAAACCGGTGCTCCGCAAACAAATGTACCGGCCCTAAAAGATGTTTTCAAAAACGATTTTAAAATTGGTTGCCTACTTTCTTATCCTCATATAGGTTTTTCTGATGACCCGCCTGTTCCGGGTCAATCTGCTGTTGTGTCGCCTTATGGTGGTCAGCTTATTAAATTTCATATGAACAGTATGTCACCCGGCAATAATATGAAACCGCAATACACAATTGATTTAAATGCAAGTGCGGCAGCGTATAATGCAGCATCTGCAGCGGATAAAGATTATGCCGATACACATCCTGTTGTTAAGTTTAATGGTAATCTTATTGCACAACTAAATTGGGCAAAGAGACAGGGTTTTACATTTAGGGGACATACACTTGTATGGCATAGTCAAACTCCCGGTACCGCATTTTTTAGAACCGGATATTCTTCCACAGGTGCAAGGTTATCCAAAGAGAAAATGACGGAACGAATGGAGAATTATATAAAGGAAGTAATTCGTTTATTACACGAAGGATGGCCCGGATTACTTTCCGCAATGGACGTTGTTAATGAAGCTGTAAACGATAATGGTAACGACAGGACAACTGATAGCGAATGGTACCAAACCTTTGGCGATAATAGTTACATAATGAAGGCTTTTGAATTTACAAGAAAGTATTGTAATCAGTATAGCGAAACGCAAATAAAACTTTATTACAATGATTATAGTACTCATGTTGCAACTAAAGCTAATGGAATTGTAAGACTGTGCACACCGATTTTTCAAGCTGGATTCTTAGATGGAATAGGAATGCAAGAGCATAATTCCATTTCTACTCCTACTGCGTCACAGTGGATTGCATCTTATAATAAATTTGAGCCGATCTGTAATGAAATGGCTGTTACAGAATTGGATGTTAGAACATATAGTGCGAATCCTTCGGAGACTTTACTTACCCAGCAAGCAAATCAATATGCACAGTTATTTAAATGTTTTGTAGAACGGAGTTATTACTCGGGAAGAGGGAAAATAATTAGTGTTTCCAAAGATGGATTAAATGATCAATATACATTTGTGACAAATGAGTCCACTTCACTCTGGACGGCAAACAACCAGTGTAAACCTGCATTCTATGCTGTTGTTGATGTCGGTATCTATTATAATAAATTAGATTCGTTATTAAAGTATGTAGCATCATTAATCGAATCGGAATATACAACCCAATCATGGTCTAATTATTCTAATGCTCTTAACGCAGCCCAAAATGCTTTTATGCAGACTTATTCAACGTATTCTCCGGCTCATACATCACTTAAAAATTCTTTTGATGATTTAAACAAAGCTATTAATGATCTGGTAAAAATAACTACCGGTGTAGCCGGTAACGAAAATATTCCGGAAGATTTTTCGCTTTATCAAAATTATCCTAATCCATTTAATCCGGCAACGG
>JAGVBL010000269.1 GCA_020059785.1 Ignavibacteriales bacterium
CTCCCTAACTTATTGAAATACAACAACTTAATTTTTATAAAATTTTTGCCGCTCAAGTCGGGAGGATTACAAACCTTTAATTGAATTTGCGCGATTATAAAGCATACCAAAAAAATTATTTTCATGATATGTTTGAAAGTTATCAGATTGCAAATAATAACTATACGCTTTCGAGCAGATTTGGAAATATTGGACAGATTGGTTACGAGAAACAAAGACCTGTTCGTTTTTACACTTTTATTAAAAGAGTGAATAGCTTAAACGGTCTCTTTTCTCGTTTTCAGAAACATAAATCCGCCAAACAGAAACATGATTATTCCCCACCAAACATTTGGATGAATTTCTGACAGCACAGTTTTTGTTTCAGGCGGATTTAACAACTGATAAACTCCGGTTAGAAAAATTAATCCTCCAATTACAAGTAGTATTAATCCTACAAAGTACCAGATCGGTTTCATTTAATCTCTCCTTACCAGAATAATATATTTAACACAATCAGTATAACTATTGAAATTATAGCAACAAACTCCGGACGTTTTACGAACGGCAGATGAGAATCATGTTTTTCTTCTGTTAATCCTTTTACAAGTCCAACAAGCTCTGCCTTCGGTTTTTTCTTTGTGAACAAACTTATAACAATAGTAAGCGCAAAACAGATAACCCATGCCCACCATGCGCGCCAAAAATTTGCTGCCATGTCACTCTGAACAGAAGACATAGTAATAATGCTCTCATTAAACCAATGAAACTTTACACCAAGCCACATAAAGAAAGATGATAACATTCCAACGACCAATCCCCAGAAAGCGCCATTTGGAGTAATCCACCAGAGAAACATTCCAAGAAGCATTGTTGCAAAGAGCGGTGCATTAACCCAGGAAAAGATTGCTTGCATATAATCCATTATACTCGGAAAACTTTTTGCCCAGTATGCAGTGCCAAGAGAAATTATTACTCCAACAACTGTTGATACGCGTCCCATCCATAATAAGTGCGAGTCCGATGCTTTCTTATTCAATACCGATTTATAAATATCATATGTCCACACGGTATTAAATGCGCTAATATTACCAGCTTGACCTGCCATGAATCCGGCAAGTAATGCTGTAACACCAAGACCAACTAATCCGCTTGGATAATAACGTGCAATTAATAATGGAAGAGCCGAATCATAATTAACCTGTCCGCCATCTTCTAAAAGTTTGAACCCGCTATTCGGATCATTCGAAAGAGCAATAGCAATTAATCCGGCAAGAATAACAATAAAGGGTAGAGCCATTTTAAAAAATGATGCAAGAAGCGGGGTCATTCGCGCAGCTCTTAAATTCTTTGCAGAGAATGCACGCTGAACAACAAGAAAATCTGTAGTCCAGTAACCGAATGACAGTACAAACCCAAGTCCCAATACAATTCCCGCCCAGTGAATAAGCATTCCATTTTGAGTTGGATCGGAAGAAGTTGACCATAAAGTATTCATCGATTCTGGTAAACGATTTAATATTTGATCGAGACTTCCGATTTCAATTATTCCTAAAATTGACACAAGAAATAAACCGAACCAAATAAGGAAGAACTGAATTATTTCTGTAAAGATTGCAGACATTAAACCGCTTAGAGTTACATAACCCATAACAGTTAAAGCACTTGCCCACATACTAATATTCCAATCCCAGCCAAGGAAAGTATGAAGAACCAAAGCCATTGCATATAAATTAATTCCCGAAACGAGCAACGTCATAATTGCAAAGGCAATGCCATTTAACACGCGAGTCTTTTCATCAAATCTTAATTTTAGATAACCGGGAATTGATTTTATTTTACTGCTGTAGTAGAAGGGCATCATATAGATACCCAGAAAAACCATTGCTGGAATTGCACCGATCCAATAAAAGTGAGCGACGTACATTCCGTACTTAAAAGTATTGCCGGTCATTCCTAAAAGTTCGAGGGCTCCAAGATTTGCAGAAAGAAAAGCTAATCCCGCAACCCACGAGGAGTTTTTTCTTCCGGCAAGAAAAAAATCTTCTTCACTTTTTGTAAATCGTTTTAAGTACCAGCCGATTCCAAGTACAAAGACAAAATAGATAAGGATAATTATCCAGTCTATAAATGTAAGTCCGATAGATTGCATAGCAATGCCCTTTATAAATTATCGGAATAGATTGCTTTTTGAGTTATGATACTAACAGGTTGGTTTTCTTTAAATCTTTTTTTCGAATTATTTGAAGTAAAGCTGAGCCGGACTTCGGGGAAGAGTCCTTCGGTTACAACTTTCAATTCAAAATTCAATTCGTCTTTTTGATGTGGCGAGAAATTATTGATTTGTTCTTTCGGTTCGAGAGTTATTTTTAACATTAGTTCTTGGAATTAAAATTTGAAATCGATTCTTAGGACACGGGCAAGTTATAAAATCAAAAATTATTTTCCTAATACGTAAATCAAAATAAAAAATAATTTTTTTCTTGTGTTAATCGGAAATAATATTACAGATCAATTTTCATTAACGATCACAAACTCGATTTTCCATTCATTTTTTTGATGGGGTTGTAGAGTTCCGCATTCATTATTTTCTATCGCATTTGCAAGCGAATCGCAACATGCATTAGTGGGTTCCAGGGCAACAGTAAAATGCTTTAACGAATTACTATCTGGCCATCCGCCGTAGCAGAGCCAGATTCCGAGATAAGGAATACTATTGTAATCAAAGCTTATCAGAAACGATTCACGGTTTTTTGTTTTATGAAGCGTAGCCCAAACCGGTTCTTTCAGTTTTGAAGAAAATAATTTTACCGCTTTATTAAAATTTCTATTCGGTATTATTGAATAATCATTTTTCTCATCAATTAACGGCCAGTTTAAAGAGTCTCCTTTTTTACCTAATGATGGATCGTTCGCCCAGTAAAGAAAAACTTTCTGAATTTCATTGGTAAGATAAAGTTCATCACCTTCTTCAATATTAAGAAGCGGATGTGCTGCCCAAACATACGGCAACGGTTCTTCTTCATTATTTTCAACAATATAATCTATTACAAAACGGTTTTCTTCTAAATGCACTTTTTTAGAGAACGAGTAATCCCAGTTAACACCTTTGGCGGTTCTTATTAACGTTTCATCTTCCGTTATTTGATACCGCCATGGTTTAGACCATAATTGACCATGATCCGGAAATGATATTTTAGAGCCGAGCTTAGATTGGATTGTACAAGCCTCCACAGTCGGGAAACATTCATCAAAACCGCTTACATCATAATTCTGGAATGGAGCGCCATGAAAAGCTTTTTTATAAGTTTTATCTTTGTTTTGCGGTTCTAAGAGAAAATTTGTTCCGGTTTTTTTATTGATGAATTTGATCATCTTTCCGCCAATCTGCGGAAGAAACACTACTTTAATAAAATCGTTTTCGAGCGAAATGTGTTCTAAATTATTCTCTTCGTAAATCTTAAGCATAAATCCTCCTAACCGGTTGACGTAAATTAATTGTTTGAGTGATTGGTAAAAAGTCAAACTTAGTTGACATTCAGAGACTCCCAGATTTTTACGCTACCTTTTGTTGCCCAAGTTTTAACTCTGCTTTGAGTGCTGTTCTCA
>JAGVBL010000241.1 GCA_020059785.1 Ignavibacteriales bacterium
GATTACAATTGTTTATAGAATATTCCTCTTTTATGACTAATATGTTAATTATTATAGTTATCAACTTATCAACACTATTATTATTATAAAATATTATATACATATAGAACAATATTAATATAATAGTTGTGTGCATTGTGAATAAACATGTTGTGTAAAAATTGAATATCTATCCTATTTTGATATTTTTTGACTCAACTTGGAGAATAATTATGGAATTCAAAGTAAACAGTAAAGAATTAGAAAAATTACTTGGTAAAATTATTCCAGCGGTTCCCACAAGAACACCAATGCCAATACTCGAAAATTTTCTGTTCGAAGTAAAAGACGGTTTATTAACAATATATGCTACAGATTTAGAAATTTCTCTCAAATCTTCTTTAAATATTGCTACAGAAGAGAATGTTAAACTGGTGGTGCCGGCAAGATTGTTAAACGATATTGTGAGATCACTTAGCGATACAACGATACATTTTAAGTTGACATCTAACAAGAAAATTAATTTAATAACCGATACAGGAAAGTATGTAATAAGCTACCTTGATCCGGACGAGTTTCCGGACATTCCTTCTGTTACCGAAGATAAAAACGTTAAAGATATTAACGAGGTTGTAATAAACGGTGTTGAGTTAAGACAAGCTTTTGAAAAAACATCCTTTGCAATGAGTAAAGAAGAAATGAGACCGGCAATGATGGGAACGCTTTTCGAATTTACAGACGAAGGATTGCGCCTTGTTACAACAGACGGACATAGACTTGTTAACATGCAAAAGAAAAATATAAAAGCTGATTTTAATCAGCAGTATGTTGTACCGGAAAGAGCAGTTTCCGTTTTGTTAAAAATTCTTGACGAGAAAGATGTAAAAATTTATTTAACAAAATCTTATGTATCTTTTAAACTAAACGATATCGAACTTATAACGCGCTTAATTGCTCAAAAATATCCCGATTACAATAGCGTAATACCACTTGAAAATGAGTTTGCGCTTAAGATAAACACAAAGGATATTCATAATTCTATAAAGAGAATGATGTTGTTTTCTACATCTACAACCAGACGAGTTAAATTCTCAATTAAAAAAGAGTCACTAGAAATATCTGCAGAGGATCTTGATATCGGAGCCTCGGGCGAAGAGAAAGTTGTATGCGAGTATTCCGGCGATGACCTTGAAATAGGTTTTAATTCGGCTTACGTTAACGATGTATTAAACCATATGAGCGATAACGAAGAGATAATTTTTAAACTTCATTCGCCTACTAAGGCGGTAATTATTGAACCGGTTGTAAAGAAAGAAAATCAAGACTTAATGATGCTGCTGATGCCGGTTCGGTTAAACACATAAGATGGTTCTTAAACAAATTGATTTGCAAAATTTCAGACTGCATAGAAGCACATCAATAGTTTTTTCCGATAACTTAAACCTCATCATCGGCGGAAACGGTCAGGGTAAAACATCTATTTTAGAGGCAATCTACTACTTGTGCACTACAAAAAATCTTAATTTCGCTTCGGAAAGCGATGTTGTAACATTTGGCGAACAAACATTTAATACCGAAGGATTATTTGTTGACTTAACTCAAAACCAGACTCGACTTTATTACGACTTAATGAAAAACAGGAAAAACTATTTTCTTGATAACAAGCAAATATTAAGTTCGTCGGATGTTATAGGAAAGTTTCCTATAGTAACGCTTATTCAACCAGATCATGCAATAACCCTTGGCGCACCGGCGGATAGAAGACGTTTTGTTGACTCTATTATTTCCCAGTCGAGCCACACTTACCTGGAAATACTTTTAGAGTATAACAAAGTTCTTAGACAGAGAGCTTCCTTGTTATCTCAAATTAAGGAGTTTAGAAATCCTTCTGTAACAGAGCAACTTGAAGCATGGACAAACTCATTAGTAATTAATGGTGCTGAGTTAATTAGGTATCGGCTTAAATTTATAGAAGAGTTTACAGCTTATGTTATTAAAGCATATAATCAAATAATCGAAAATGATGAGCTGCCCAAAATAGAATACTCCTCAATTCAGAATATAGATTACGGAAATATCAAAGAGAGATTTCTGGAGGAGGTTAATGCAGCAAGAGAAGACGAACTCCGACGCGGAGTAAATTTGATTGGTCCACACAGAGACGATTTTATTTTTTACATAAACGATCACGAACTCAAACGATTCGGTTCTCAGGGGCAACATAAAACATTTCAAATAGCATTAAGGTTTGCACAATTTTTTTATATAAAAGAAAAATTAGGAAAGACACCTATTTTTTTAATGGACGATGTTTTTGGAGAACTTGATACTTATAGAGCAGGAAAAATTAGTAATTATCTCTCACAAGTCGGTCAGGCGTTTATTACTATGACGGATTTTTCGAGGGTTGAAGAACTGAACATGCTTACCGGAAGCAAAAAAATAAGAATCGAAAATGGCACGGCAACATATCTCTAGCGGATTTAAAAGCATCACTGAGATAATTCAAAAAGAAAAAGATTTTGAAAACCTTAGGGATACAGTTAAGAATTATAATGTTGTAGAGGAATTCGAAGTTATTTTTCCGGAGCTTTCCAAAATTGCAAAAGCAATTAAGACAGATAAAAGAATTCTCTTTCTAAAAGTTGAAAACTCTGTCTGGAAAAGTGAGATGAATTTTCAAAAGAATCTTTTAATAGAAAAAATAAATAAACACTTTAACGAACAGGTTATTAAGTCAATAAAATTTATTTAAGGTAAAAACAAGAACTAATATGGCTAAAGAAAAAGAAACTATTAAGAATAATGGCTCTCAGGATTACACTGCCAAGAGCATTAATGTTTTAAAAGGACTTGAAGCGGTAAGAAAAAGACCCGCTATGTATATAGGTGATGTTGGCTCAAGAGGACTTCATCATTTAATTAACGAAGTTGTAGATAACTCTATAGACGAGGCTCTTGCCGGTTATAACGATAGGGTAATTGTAACAATTCACAAGGATCAATCAGTTACAGTGGAAGATAGAGGACGCGGTATTCCGGTCGATCTTCACCCGGAAGAAAAGAAATCTGCGCTCGAAATTGTTATGACCGTTTTACATGCCGGCGGAAAATTCGACAAGAATTCTTACAAAGTCTCGGGCGGATTACATGGTGTTGGAGTCTCTGTTGTAAATGCGCTTTCAGAATGGATGAAGGTAGAAGTAAAACGCGATGGTAAAATTTATGTTCAGGAATATGTTAGAGGTATACCAAAAACCGCTGTTAAACAAACCGGAACATATAAAAGCGAAAATACCGGTACTAAAATTACATTTAAGCCCGACAGAGAAATTTTCAAAATAGTTAAATTCAACTTCGATACGGTTGCAGAAAGAATGCGGGAGCTTGCTTATTTAAATAAAGAAGTAACAATGATCCTTAAAGACGAAGTTGAAAACCAAGAGGAAACCTATAAATTTAAGGGCGGCTTGATTGACTTTGTAAAATACCTGGATGAACAAAGAAATCCTTTACACAAGCCTGTTTATATTGAAGGAGAACGCGATAACACTCCCGTCGAAATTGCTTTTGAATATAGCGAATCATATTCCGAAAATATTCATACATACGTTAATAACATTAACACCATTGAAGGCGGAACACATCTTGTTGGCTTTAGAACAGCTCTGACAAGAACATTTAATAATTACGCATATAAAAACGGTTTGATAAAGGATAATTCAAAAGTTACTCTTACGGGAGACGATTTTAAGGAAGGATTAACCGCAGTAATTTCTGTTAAGGTAATGGAGCCTCAATTCGAAGGACAAACCAAAACAAAACTCGGCAACGGCGAAGTTAAATCAATAGTAGAAACTATTGTTGGCGAGAAACTATCTGAGTTTCTCGAAGAGAACGGCTCAATTGCAAAAAAAATTATTGATAAATGTATACGTGCCGCAGAAGCACGCGAAGCAGCAAGAAAAGCACGCGAACTTGTTAGAAGAAAAAATGCTCTCGACTCAATGCATTTGCCCGGCAAACTGGCCGATTGTTCTATTAACGATCCCGAACATTGCGAGATTTATATTGTAGAAGGCGATTCTGCCGGCGGCTCGGCTAAACAAGGACGCGATAGAAGATTCCAGGCAATCCTTCCCATCAAAGGGAAAATTTTAAACGTTGAAAAAGCTAAGATCAATAAGGTTCTCGAAAACCAGGAAATCCAGGCAATGATCTCTGCAATTGGTGCCGGAATTGGCGAGGATTTCGATCCAGCAAAATCCAGATATGGTAAAATTATTTTGATGACAGACGCAGATGTTGACGGCAGCCATATTAGAACATTACTGTTAACATTCTTCTATAGGCATATGAAAGAATTAATAGCAGAAGGAAAAGTTTATATTGCCCAGCCGCCACTTTATAAAATCAAAAAAGGGAAAGAAGAATTTTATGCCTTCGACGACGAGGAACGCGATAAAATTTTGAAGAGATTGAAAACAGATAGTAAAAGTAAAAAGGCAGAAGAAGAAATTGAAGTTGCTGAAGTAGAAGAAGTAGTAGATACTACAACCCAGTCTAAGGGAATAAATATTTCAAGATACAAAGGTTTGGGAGAAATGAATCCCGAACAACTCTGGTCAACCACAATGAATCCAGAAACAAGAACTGTTTTACAGGTTAACCTTGAGAGTGCGGCAGCTGCAGATAAAATATTCGAAACATTAATGGGTGATGCGGTTGAACCCCGCAGAGCTTTTATTGAGAAACATGCAAAGTATGCAAACCTTGATGTTTAATTTAGAGCCAGAACATAATCAAGATTATGATTTAATGTTCAAATCATAGAATAAAGCTTTATGAAAGAAAATAAATCAACATATCAACAATCTGTAATCGATTATGCACGTGCGGATTATTCTGCTCTTCATAAAGATTTAACAGTTGATGAAGCGTTGAAAAAAATTAGAAAAGAAGGCGTTGGTGAAAGAATAGTCTATTTTTATGTGGTTGACGATGAACAAAAACTGGTTGGTGTTTTACCAACCCGTAGAATTTTAACCGGTCAGCAGGAACAAAAACTTGAAGACATAATGGTTAGAAATGTTGCAGTAATTCAAGATGATGCAACCGTTTACGATGCATGCGAGTTCTTTGTAATGTATAAATTCCTTGCTTTACCAGTGGTTAATAAACAGAGGAAGTTAATAGGCGTTGTTGACGTAAATCTTTTTACCGATGAACTTCTCGATTTTTCCGAACACCGGAAAGTGAGCGATGTGTTTGAATCAATCGGCTTTAAAATTTCTGAAGTGAAAAACGCAACACCAGTAAAAGCTTGGCAAATTAGATTTCCATGGCTGCTTGCTACAATTACAAGCGGAACGGTTTGTGCTATTCTTGCCGGTTTGTTCGAAGCGACACTGGCAGAGAGCCTGGTGCTGGCCTTCTTTCTTACGCTTGTACTAGGACTTGGCGAAAGCATGAGTATTCAATCTATGACACTTACAATACAGACTTTACACACAGCACAGCCATCATTAAAATGGTATGTAAGGAATTTTGTTAAAGAAGCTCAGACGGCAATATTAATTGGCGGAAGCAGCGGCGTACTTGTTGCATTAATTGCATATATCTGGAAAGGCGAAATCATTACATCGGCAATAATTGGATCGAGCATTTTGTTGGTTCAGTTATCCGCAGCGCTTCTCGGTTTAAGTGTTCCGGCGTTGCTGCATAGTACAAAACTGGATTTAAAAGTTTCTGCCGGACCTATTACACTTGCTCTAACTGATATTTTTACCATTCTGTTTTATATGGGTCTTGCAACAGCAATGATGTAGTTAAAAAAACCTTTAATAAACTTTTTAAAATCATTAATACTAATTACAAAATATGACGACAATATTCGAAAAAATAGTACCGGTATCCTTAGAAGAAGAAATGAAATCATCTTATATCGATTATGCGATGAGCGTAATAGTTGCCCGTGCATTGCCCGATGTAAGAGACGGACTTAAACCGGTTCACAGACGCGTTCTATTTGGAATGCATGAGCTTGGTGTTGCTTATAACAAACCTTATAAAAAATCTGCACGTATAGTTGGAGAAGTTTTAGGAAAGTATCACCCGCATGGCGATAGTGCTGTTTACGATACCATGGTGCGTATGGTTCAGGATTTTTCACTCCGCTATCCTCTTGTTGACGGCCAGGGAAATTTTGGTTCGATCGATGGAGACAGTCCGGCGGCCATGCGTTATACAGAAGCCCGGCTTTCAAGAATTGCAGATGAAATGCTGAGAGATCTTGATAAAAACACCGTTGATTTCGCTCCAAACTTTGATGATACTTTGCAAGAGCCAACAGTTATGCCTTCTTATTTGCCCAACCTTTTGGTAAATGGTTCAAGCGGTATTGCCGTTGGTATGGCTACAAATATTCCGCCGCATAACTTAAATGAAGTTATAGAGGGACTTATTGCGCTGATTGAAAATCCAAAATTAAAATCCGAAGACCTCATGAAGTTTGTTAAAGCTCCGGATTTTCCAACCGGCGGAATAATTTACGGTTACGATGGAGTTAAAGAAGCATTCCTTACGGGAAGAGGAAGAATAATTCTCCGCGCAAAGGCTAATATTGAAGTTATGAAAAACGATCGCGAGAATATTGTTATTACAGAAATTCCCTATCAGGTCAATAAAGCCGCGTTGATAGAAAAAATTGCAGATCTTGTTCGCGAAGATAAAATTGTCGGCATCTCAAACATTAGAGATGAATCCGATAGAGACGGATTAAGAGTTGTAATCGAAATGAAACGCGATGGTCAGCCGGCAGTTACATTGAATCAGTTGTTCAAACACACTCAAATGCAGGTTACTTTCGGCGTTATAATGCTTGCTCTTGTTAATGGCGTTCCAAAAGTTCTTACGCTTAAAGAATGTATGGAACATTTTATCACACATCGATTCGAAGTATTAAAGCGTAGAACAAAATTCGATTTAGATGCAGCAGAACGACGCGCTCATATTCTGGAAGGCTACATAATTGCGCTCGATAATATTGATGCGGTGATCGAAACCATTAAGAAATCAAAAGATGTTGAAACGGCTAAAAACAACTTGATGAAAAAATTCAAACTTTCCGAGATTCAGGCTAAAGCTATTCTTGATATGCGCTTGCAGAGATTAACCGGTCTGGAAAGAAAGAAAATAGAAGACGAATACAAAGAAACAATAAAATTGATTGAGCGACTTAAAGGTATTCTCGCAAGCGATAAGAAACAAAGACAAATATTAATAGAAGAATTACAGATCGTTAGAGAAAAATTCGGCGACGAAAGAAGAACAGAAATAGTACGCGATTACAAAGAATTCTCTCTGGAAGATATAATTGCAGAAGAAGATGTTGTTGTTACAATTTCCCACCAGGGATTCATTAAGAGATTTCCTGTAAGCGGTTATAGAAGACAAGCACGTGGCGGCAAAGGAGTAATAGGCGCCGGTTCCAAAGAGGAAGATTTTATTGAACATATGTTTGTTGCCTCAACACATCACTACATTATGTTTTTTACTGATAAAGGAAAATGTTACTGGCTTAAAGTTCATGAGCTTCCAGAAGGCGGACGTGCTACAAAAGGAAGGTCTATTCTCAACCTGATCGAAAAAGATAAAGAGGAAAAGATAACAGCATTTGTTACTGTTAAAGAATTTACAGACGATAAATTTATTGTTATGGCAACTGAAAAAGGAACCGTAAAGAAAACTGTTCTTTCGGCATATTCTAATATCCGTCGCGGCGGAATTAATGCTATAAATCTGGCTGCCGGGGATAGACTAATTGAAGCGAAGTTGAGCGAAGGGAAAAATGATATTATAATCGGCACCAGAAATGGAATGGCTATTCGATTTAACGAAAAAGATGTTCGCGATATGGGAAGAACCGCTACAGGAGTAAGAGGCGTTAAGCTTGGTAAAAATGATGTTGTAATTGGTATGATTGTCGTTCGGAATGCCACAACTCTTATGGTTGTTACAGAAAAAGGATTCGGCAAACGCTCCGAGATAGAAGATTATAGATTAACACGGCGTGGCGGTAAAGGAGTTATTACTGTTAAAACTTCCGAGAAAAACGGCAAGTTGATTGCAATGAAAGAGGTAAACGACAACGATGAACTTGTTATAATAACAACCGGCGGAATGGTTATACGTCAGTCTGTTTCCGAACTTAGAATAATGGGAAGGAATACTCAGGGTGTTAGACTTATCCGGCTTAACGATGGGGATGATATTGCCGATATTGCAAGGGTTATTCCCGAAGAAGGAAACGGCGAAGAATAAAATGGAAAAAGTTATACGAAAAATATCGTTGAAAGATAAAAGAAATTACGACCTGGAATATTGGCTTTCTAAAACGCCGCATGAGAGAATTTACGCAATTGAATTATTACGTAAACAATTATATGAGAATAGAGATGGTTCTACACCAAGACTTCAAAAAATTCTTAAAATTATTAAACGAAAACAAAAAAGTTGAATATCTTGTTGTAGGTGCATTTGCTCTTGGTCTTTATGGGGCACCAAGAAATACCGGCGGTTTAGATATCTGGATCGGGCTTGAGAAAAACAATGCAATCCGGATGGTTAAAACTTTGAAAGATTTCTGTTTTTCTACACTAGATTATAAAGAAGAAGATTTTCTTGATAGTGATGCAATAATTCAATTGGGTGTTCCACCGGTAAGAATAGATATACTTAATAGCATTACGGGAATTAATTTTTACGATTCATATAAAAAAAAAGAAGTAGTTATAATTGATAATGTGCCGATCTCCTATATATGCAAGGAGGACTTTATAAAAAACAAAAAAGCCGCCGGAAGATTAAAAGACTTGGCGGACATTGAAAGAATAACTTTAACATAGAGAGATATATGTCCCACAACAAAAATTTACA
>JAGVBL010000350.1 GCA_020059785.1 Ignavibacteriales bacterium
CTTATCCGGATAAGAAATATGAAGGCAAAGTAACTTACATTTCGCCCGAAGCAGAGTTTACTCCAAAAAACATTCAAACAAAGGATGAGCGAACCAAATTGGTGTTTGCTGTTAAGATTGAAATTCCAAACAAAGATTTTGATCTAAAACCGGGTATGCCGGCTGATGCCAAAATTATATTATAAAAATACGAGTAAATAATGGAAGCAGTAATAAAAATAAATGAGTTGAAAAAGAGTTACCAGTCAGTGCTTGCTGTTGATGGTGTAACCTATAATGTGAACAGTGGTGAAATGTTTGGATTGGTTGGACCGGACGGCGCCGGAAAAACAACGACAATAAGAATGTTAGTCGGATTATTAAATCCTGATAGCGGCAATGCAGAGGTATTAGGATATAATTTATTAATGCAAAAGAAATTAATAAAAGACGAAATAGGCTATCTTTCTCAAAAATTTTCTTTGTATGGTGATCTTACAATTGATGAAAACATTGAATTTTTTGCTGATATACACGGTGTAAAAAATTTCAAAGAGAGACGGAATGAACTGCTTGAATTTACAAGGCTAACTCCCTTTAGAGAAAGGCTAGCCGATAAGCTATCAGGCGGAATGAAGCAAAAATTAGCGCTTGCATGTACGCTGATTCACAAGCCAAAAATAATTTTTTTAGATGAACCTACCACAGGTGTAGATCCGGTATCAAGAAGAGACTTTTGGAAAATTTTATCGAACCTTTTAAAAGAAGGGATTACAATATTTATGTCTACCCCCTATCTCGATGAAGCAGAAAGATGCAACAGAGTTGCACTGATGGACAAAGGGAAAATAATCAGCTGCGATACACCGAAGAATGTGAAAGACTCGATGAAAATGCAAATATTGGAAATTGTCTGCACGCCGGTAAGAACTGCTTATAATATAGTTAAAGCGACAACAGATTTTGAAGTTCAGATGTATGGCGACAGACTAAACATAGCAGTATCAGAATATGAGAAAGATTATGCTATGATTAAAAAATTATTTATTGAAAACTCAATTATGGAAATAGACAAAAGAATCATTACACCATCTCTGGAAAATGTCTTTATCCATTATATGAGCAAGCCACACAATGGTGGATTACCATAAAGTTTGATGAAAATTGAAAAGGAAATAAAAATGAAAAAAATACTAATCATAATTCTTTTAGCAAGTTCGTTGTTTGCACAAGAGAAAATCTTAACTCTAAAAGAAAGTTTAGAAATAGGATTGCAGAACAGCAAGGATCTAAAAATCTCCAGGTCCAAATTAAATTATGCAAATTCTAAACTGAGTGAAATTAACAGTCAATTCTTACCCCAGTTCAAACTACTGGGTAATTATACACGGTTAAGTGATAATATTCCGCCGTTCGAAGTAACAATACCTTTTTCTCCGAATCCAATTAGAATCTCTGAACCAATATTAAACAACTATACATTCAAATTCGGATTCAGCCAGCCGCTATTTACAGGATTCAAGTTACTATCATTAAGAAGCTCGGCGGAATTAAACCTAAATGCATCAGAGCAGGACTATTCAAAAGAAGGGAATGAAGCTGCATTTAATATTTACAGCGCATATTGGAATTATTACAAAACCGATGAGATTAAAAAAGTAATCGCAAAAACGCTTTATCAAATGGAAAATCACTTAAAAGACACAAGAAATTTTTTTGAGAACGGACTGATCTCAAAGAATGATATGTTGAAATTAGAAGTTCAATATTCCAATACAAAACTTATGCTTATCGAAGCTGAGAATAATTTAGAGCTTGCAAGAATCGCCTTTAATAGAGCTATCGGGATTGAACTTACTTCACAGACCAAAGTTGCGGCAAGCGAACAATCATTAAATTATGAAAAGTACCAGCTTGCAGATATAATAGATGAAGCACTAAACAATCGAAAAGAATTAAAATCATTATCATATCGTTTTGAAGCCAGCAAAGAAGGAGTGAGCGCAGCTAAATCCAATTGGCTTCCCTCAATCTATTTAACCGGAAATTATTATTACAGCAACCCGAACCCAAGATTTCAGCCGGCAAAAGATGAGTTTAACTCTAACTGGGATGTTGGTGTTACGTTAAGCTGGGATGTTTGGAACTGGGGTTTGACCACTTCACAAGTTTCGCAAGCTGAACAAACTAAAGTACTACTTGAAACCAATCTGGATCAGCTTAAAGAGAATATTCAAATGGAAGTTTACTCAAATTACTTAAATCTAATTAAAACCGAAGAGAAAGTGAAAGTAAACAAAGAAGCATTGGATCAGTCATTAGAAAATTACCGCATTACCTCAGAAAAATACAATACTCAGTTAGCTACAAGTACGGATTTAATTGACGCAGAAACTTTGAAACTGCAAGCAGAGACAAACCTCAAAACAGCAGAGGTAGATTTTCAAATAGCCAAAGTAAAATTAGAGAAATCTTTAGGGAGAGTAATTTATTAATGAATGCAATTGAAGTAAAGAATTTGACAAAGGTATTCGGAAAATTCACAGCTGTTGATAATATCAACTTTAATGTAAAACAGGGAGAGATTTTCGGATTTCTCGGTGCTAACGGAGCGGGTAAATCTACAACCATAAGGATGCTTATCGGGATATTAGAACCTACATACGGAGATGCACTTGTCAGCGGTTACAGTATTAAAAATCAATCGGATCTTGTCAAGCAGAATATTGGATACATGTCTCAAAAATTTTCTCTTTATAACGATTTGACGGTAGTGGAAAACATAAGATTCTTTGCCGGAATTTATGGATTGGACGGGAAAAAATATGAAGAAAGGAAAGAATGGGTGCTGAAAGTTGCAGATTTAGAGAATATGGGGAATGTTATCACAGGTTCATTACCGGGAGGGATTAAACAACGTTTAGCGCTAGGTACTGCGGTAATTCACGAACCTAAGATTGTATTTCTTGACGAACCGACAAGCGGAGTTGATCCAATCTCGCGTAGAAATTTTTGGGATTTGATTAATGAACTTTCAGAAGGCGGTACCACAGTACTTGTAACAACACACTATTTAGATGAAGCAGAATTTTGTAATGATATTATTTTAATTAATGCAGGCAAGCTCATCGCTCAGGGAAATTCGCAAGAGCTCAAATCAAACTACATCAAAAACCCGATACTTGAAATAGAGAGTGACCGCGTTGTTGACAGTTTAGAAATTCTTGAAAAAGAAAAATGGGTTGGCGAAACTTCAATTTTTGGCAATTATATCCATGTTATTCTAAATGACAGCACAATTAACGAACAACATATTTTTCAACTACTGCAAAATAAAAATGGAATTGCAGTTAAACGTGTAGAGAAAATTACGCCGACGCTCGAAGATGTATTTATTCATTTAATTGAAAAGGACAGCAAGAAAAATGTTCAATAGAATATTTGCAATTGCGAAAAAGGAAATGCGACAGTTAAAGCGGGATATAAGAATGCTGTTTATTGTATTTTTCTTCCCGGTTGTGTTGCTGGCAATTTTTGGATATGCGATAAACTTCGATGTGCATCATATTAAAATTGCAGTGTACGATCAAGACCGCTCAGAGTACACAAGAGATTATATCAGCGGTTTAATCAGCTCGGAGTATTTTGACCTTGTTACATACATAGATAATGATGATCAGATCAAAAAAATGTTGGACGAAAAAATAGTACAAGCCGTTGTTGTCTTCCCTAAAGACATGTCCAGAAGATTGCTTTCGAAGCAGGAAGTAAAGATCCAGTTTTTAGTTGATGGAGTGGATGGTACTTCCGCAAATGTAATTCAAAACTATGTTAACGCCGCAACCTATAGTTATTCAATTCAGCTAACTAAAGAGTATTTAGCTGTTACCGGTAAAAATTTGTATGTACCAATCGATCTTCAACCACGGTTTTGGTTTAATCCGGATTTACAGTCCACGAGATTTCTAATCCCCGGTTTGATGGGAATGATTTTAATTATAACAGCGGTTATCTCGATATCGCTATCAATTGTCCGAGAAAAAGAAAGAGGGACAATCGAACAAATAAATGTTTCGCCATTATCTTCAATTGAGTTTATCCTTGGTAAAACAATTCCATACATTGTAATATCTTTGATTAACGCTACAATTGTTTTACTTGCCGGCTATATTCTCTTTGGTATAGTAATCAAAGGGAATATACTTTTACTTCTTCTCGGAACATTCGCATTTTTATTTGCGGCATTGAGTTTGGGCGTTTTTATTTCAACAATTTCCGATTCTCAGCAGGTTGCATTTCAAGCAGCAAACGTAACGTCATTGCTTCCATCATTAATTTTATCCGGGTTTATTTTCCCGATAGAAAGTATGCCGATTGCTATTCAAGTATTGACAAACATTACCCCGGCAAAATTTTACATTGTTATTCTAAGAGCAATTCTTTTGAGAGGTGCGGGAATATCCGCTTTCTGGGACCAATTAATCTATCTCGGAATTTTCGGATTAGTCTTTATTGTGCTGGCAACGTTAGTTGATAAAAAATCAAAAAATAAGTGAGAGATATGAAAACGATTTTTCAATTTATTATTAAAGAGCTTTTGCAGGTAAAACGGGACAAGAAAATGCTCGTGGTTATTTTTATGGCTCCCATCCTTCAGTTAATATTCCTTGGCTATGCCGCTAATATGGATGTTAATGTTATTCATACAACTATTTACGATCAGGATAAAACGTCAACAAGCAGAGAATTTATAAAACGATTTGAACAATCAGGGTATTTCACAATAGATCATTACGTGAGTAATTATGAAGAAGTTACTGATTTATTGAATGAAGGAAAAACTCTGGTTGCTATAGTTATCCCAAAAGATTTTGAAAAGAAAATCAACAGACGTGAAACCGCACCGCTTCAAACTCTATTTGAAGGATCAGATGGTAATAAA
>JAGVBL010000161.1 GCA_020059785.1 Ignavibacteriales bacterium
CTTATGATGAGTGTGGTAAATTCTTTTGGTAAAGAGAGATTCCTTTTCGTAATCGTACTGCTGTTTGATATTTCTTTCATGTTCTTCAAGAAGCAATTTCTGAGCTTCGTCTCTTTCTTTAACAGTATAAGAAGAAATATAATACATGGTCATTAAACCAAGAAGAAATAAAGCAGAATATAAAATAGAAGTTTCTTCGTAACTTGAAATTATTTCCCTTTGAATAAACGAAAAATCGGGCGTGCTTTTAATGTACAATGCTCCTAAGAATTCACCATTAGGAACAAAAGGAACAAATATATGATAGTCATTTTTGTCTTTCAGAATATTAATTATTCTTTCGTTATTATAAAGTTCATCACTTATTTGTTGATAAAGATGGATTGCATTATCATGCTCTTTATTAATCCTCAAAGGATCAAACTTTTGTGCGAAAATAAATTCATATAAATCCCTACCATTGTCAATCGCCCTTATTGTTTTACCATTGTAAACCAGAAGACAAATTTCTTCAACATTTTGCTGAAGCAGCTGTTGATTAAGAATAATATCAAAGAAGTGGATTATCTTCCTTTTTTCTTCTTCTGTAGAAGGCTCTTTCAAAACAGTAGTTTCAAATAATAATTCGAGTGAAGTAGTGCTGAATTCAGCAAGCCTTTCAGCTGAATGATTTTGATACCATTCCTGACTTGTCTCAACAAATGAATTAAGTGAAGATTTATGAGTAAGTGACAGAATTAACTGGAATAAAATAAGACCAATAAATAACACCGACAGGTGTTTGAACTCAAAGTGATATTTTTTAAGATTATCAAAAATCTTTTTAGACATAGCTCACTTAATAAAAATTTGATTTGAATTAATAACCTGCTCTGCCTTTTTTAATACTTCATAAGCATTCAAATTATTTTTAATAGCCAAGTTTATATAATTTGCAATTATATCCGAATAGCGAGTATAATTTACTGTATATGGTCTGTGTACATAAGTTTTAAATAGGTTCTTAAAGAAATTTATTTTTTCGTCACCCCCGGAACTTATTTTATCATACAGACTATTAATTACAGGAAGAAATCCACTATGTGAATACATAATTATCTGAGCTTCACTGCTATTAAGGAATTTAATAAACTCGAGTGCAGCGGTCTTTTTTTTGGATGTAACGGAAATCATCAGGTTCCACCCTCCAATAACACTTGCAGGTTTTGATCCAGAAAAATGCGGAAGCGGAACCATACCATATTTTTTTTCGGGGTCCTCATTATCGTTAATAAAAGTTTTATACCATTTATAAAATCCGGGCCAATTCCTCAAAAAGATACCATTCTTTGAAATAAAATTTAAGTCCGCTTCAGTTTCTTTATAAGTGGTAACTGCCAAAGGAGATAATTTATATTTATGCACCAAATCAATAAGCAACTGTAAAGCTTTTACAGACTCTTTCGAAGTAATTCTAATCGAATCACCTGAAAATATGCTATAATTCTGCGATTCTAATAATTCAAAATAGCTACAAACAAGACCTTCATAAGAGGCGGCTGGAAAAATATAGAAAGGTTTAGTCTTATCATCAAATCCCTTACTTAAGTCAATAAACTTTTCCCAGGTAATATAGCTATCGAGTTCATCTTTTATTCTATTAAAATCTGGGTGCTTTTGAAACTGTTGTTTATTATAATACATCACGCTGATATCAACATAGAGGGGTATCGCAACCAACTGACCGTCATAATAGCAAGACTCAATAGCCGCCTTAAGATATTCATCCCTTTTCTTAACGGGAAAATGATTTCCAAGTGGCTCAACAAATTTGGCAAACCTTTGCGTCCATATCTGATCAACAGAGAAAATATCTATCCGGTCACTTTTACTTCTTAAATATCTGATTAACAATTCTTTTCTCTCATTCGTACTGAATTTTTCGAATGGAAGATCAATTGGAATAACCTTTATCTTACCTTCATTCAATTTATTGAACCGATCAATTACCAGCTTATGACCCGGAGAAATATTATCAACAAAATATATTGTTGTTTCAGCTTCCTCTTTTATAATAAAATGTTTTCCAACCAAAGAAAAAAGAATAAAAGCAACCAGCACAAAAATTGTTATTCCAAGGATGGAAAGATAAAAGTTGTTTACTTCTTTATTAAATAACTTCATAATTAAGGCAAATCCTTTTTAAGTCTATCAAGATATAAATTATACCATGATGAATGTGGTTTAAGATATGGTACGGCTAATAATTGACCTCCAAAACCAAATCTTCTTAACACAATCATATTAACATCAGACAAATTTAATTTTTTCATCTCATCCTCATTTATTACCAATCCATTTTTCAAAGCTAACGATGATGTAATAGTATCTAAACTGTCAACCATTTTTTTTGATCGTAAAATACTCTTTATATCTTCCCTAGCTTCCTCGAACAAGCCGACTTTTTCTTTTTTACCCGGCTTTTTATCAAGAAGCTGAACCATTAAATATCCGTTATTAAATTTGATTGGTCCGTAAATTTCATTTACATTTAATCGTGATGCAATCTTTCCAATTTCATCCGTTTCACTAACCGGGAAATATTCAGATATATAGTTATCCGCACCAAGAATGTTTAAATAATTGTATTCCCTACAAATATCCGTAAACTTTTCTCCAGCTGATAACTTCTTGAGTATTGTTTCAATAACATCAAGTTCTTTTGTTAGTAATTGCGCAATCTTTACACTATCCGGTAATTGAACGATCTGATTTTCTTTATTATAAAATTCCAAGGCTTCGTTATCCGTTACCTCTGATTTCAAATAAATCCTTTTCATTAATATGTGTGAAAGGTAATAATCGCTCCATATTTGTAGGTCTCTCTTCATTTCCGGAAGATTGAAATACTCCCTTCTGATTGCTTCCCTAACTAGCAACTGATTTTGAATATAATCCCGAACCTTGGAATTAAGAACATTTTTTATATGTGTAAATTCACTTGAGTTAAAATTTATTCCACCGTACATAAGATTTATTATAAATTTATCTAACGTTATCGGGTCAGTATCAAACTTGATAAAGACCTTTGATAAATCCGTGCTCAGTGTGCTTTTTATTTCCTTTATTTCAGCCTCTCCAAGTTGAAACCGGAATCTCGAGTTTTTTGAAAAATAAGCTTCATTTTTATTGATATAAGAGAAGAGCGCATTAACTAAATGATCGAAAATTTCTTTATCTGCATTTACCTGCACTCCTTTAAAGAAGTTTCTATAAAATTCCATATATAATTTTTCTTCTTCCCGATTTGAAATAATTCTTTTGACTTTTGACTTATCCTCATGATTCAAAATCTCCCTTTTTTTAAGATCATAAATTTTGCAGATATACCAACCCTCACTTAATCTAACAGGTTTTGTTATCATACCCGGTAAAAGGTAATAAATCTCATTTTCCAAAGATGGATGCATTTCGCCGAAGGTAATCTTTTTTATTTGCGGCTGTTCGATGGCTTCGGGGCGGTTAATTAATAAAGAATCAAAATCCGCCCCATTTTTTAACAAAGTAAAAATAGAATCGATTTCTGAACTGCGTGTTGAAAAAATAAATTTTATATAATATTCTTTCCCGATTTTTTTCAGTCCGTCATTCATGAGAGAATCTGAAATTACAACTTTATTCTTTACTTCTACAAGATAAAGAGCATCCCGTAAGTAAATTTCACGTAAATAATTAAGAAGTTCCAAATACTCCTTCTCATTATTCAATCCGTTTCTAATTGCTTCTTCAGCAAGTAGCTTTTCTGCTATAAGAGTGTATAAGAACTCTTTCTTTTTTTCAATTTCATTAAAATCTAATTTCTGCGGATGAGGAGTAAATTCATATCTTAATCGGAACTCGTCTGATGTAACTTCAATACCACCAGCTTTAGCAATTACTTTTTTATTTTGGCACATTACATTGTTAATCAAAATAGTATTAACGATAAATAGCAGAATAAAATTTTCACGAAAGAATTTTAATGTCATAAAAAATGTTTCCAATTATTTCAATAGAATCATCTTACCTGCATATTTATTTTTTAGATTAAAAAAAATATAAAAGTAAGTTCCGGAGGCTAATAGATTACCAAAATCATCCCTTCCGTTCCAGACAATTGAGTTTAATCCCTCTGATATATTGCGAGCATTCAACGTTTTTAAATTCTGACCGAGCATATCAAAAATACGAATAGTAAAATCAACCGGTTTAGAAACATAAAATTCTATTTTAGTTTCGCCATTAAATGGATTAGGATAGTTGCCTATCAATTTAAAATCACTATCAATAAAAGTGTCTTCATTAATGTCATTGGGATCAGTAAAAAACGGAATCTTATTAAGTCCATTTTTAACATCATTGTTTTGCATAAAATATTTCCATAATAATCCGGTTCTATAATTTTCAATCATACAAATAATTGGTCCCTGATCAATTGCAAGATAACCATTACTAAACCATTCACCATAGAGATTTACACGTGAATAAGTAAGATTAAATGCATCCTTAAAACCAAAATCGCCCCATAGTTTAGATCCTTGTGTACGATAAAAATACTTTAAAGCTGATAAAGATTGCTGCGGAGTGTATGGCATTGATGATAAAGCTGCCGTTGGCGCTATAGTACCATTATCGTTTAATTGAGGTTCGTGAGCAGAGTAGTCTATCCCTGGTATGCTGTAGCTTGCTGTTAAACCCCAGCATTCAGAACTATACCCATTAAACTTTTTGGGATTTTCTTTACAATATTCCCAATTAATAAGTGACTGGTTTCTATTATGTATAAAATAATTGGCATACAAATCTCTTATTGAGCGCGGGTCGAATCCAAGAAATGAATAATGAGTGAAAAATAATGGTCCTCCAAATCCCTCTCTTTTACCAACAAATAAATCATAGCCATACCTTTGTGGACCAAGATATTTAATATTACCGTTATCACCCCACCCACTTCTGTAATACGTTGGTAAGATTGGATGTGTTGGAGAGGCAACAGCCAAAATATATGCAATTAAAGTTTCGTTCCATCCATGAAAAATAAATGTATCACTAAAATTAAAACCCATCGTTGGAGACCAATTCCAATATAATCCGGTTGAACCATTCCTATAAAAATTCCAATCAACATTATGCCAAATATTAGCAATAAGTTGTCTTATTTCATTTTCCTTTTGATTTTGTTGATTAAAATATTCTGATGCCGTTAAAAGTCCCTGAATTAAAAAAGAGGTTTCCACAATATCACCACCATCCTGAACTCCAAACTTTACAACTTTTCCTGTGTTGCCACTTAACCAGTGGGGAAATGCGCCATGAAACTTTTCCGCAACATTTGTAAGAAAATTTAGAATTTTTAGCATTCTATCAAGTCCCTGATCCCGGGTTATAAATCCTCTTTCTATTCCTACAAGTAAAGCCATTATTCCAAAACCGGATCCACCAATAGTATTGGTTAAATCCCTTCCACCGTCCCATCTCTCTCTTGCTAATCCAGAATTAGGATCACCGTAATCCCAAAAATATCTGAAAACAGATCTTTGAACCATATCAAGAAATTCATTATCAGACATTATATGCGTAAGAGTTGATACTTCCTCACTTAATTCTGATTGATTGTTGGAGAAGTCGTATGCACTTATTTTATATCTACCTGAAACATTTGTTGCACCAAGCCATTCCCAGTAGAAGGTTCTATCCTTTGAAACTGTAGCATGATAAATAAATTGTGCACCGTTCCATTTGTAAATTTTATAACCAGCTAAATCAATTTCCGTGTTCGCCGTCCATGTCAAATCAATATGAAGTTCATAAGAATAAGATTTTACTCCAATGGGGACGACCGGCGGGGTTAGATCTGATTGTGCTAATACAAATTGCAAATTGCAAAATATTGTAAGAAATAATATCCTTTTCATGTTACTTATATTCCTGAAATAAAAATCCTAACTTAATTAATCCATCGATAACTAATTTATCTTTCATAAAATATCTCCATACAAAACCATTTAAGAAATTTTCAATCATTATTACAATTGGACCTTGATCTATTCCAATGTAATCTTTATTAAACCAGTTCAAAGTCGGATTAAAGGAGTCATAAAATCCGTATTGACCCCATAAACCCTCCTTCCCATATTTTTTATACATATTAAATAATGAGGGGATACAGATTTCTGGTGCAAAGGGAATAGACCCCCCGGCTGCAGTTGGGGTTATTGTCCCATCATCAAGCTCGACTGAATCAGGCCCTGAAGTTCCTCTTGCTGCGTAATCAAAAAATAATTTGTTGTTGTAATTATAATTTGAACCGGGTCCATCACATGCACTAAGTCCCCATGTAAGAGAGTCGTAACCGTTCCACTTTTGAGGATTTGCAATTGCATATTCCCTATTAACAAAAGTTGCTCTTCTTGAATTTTCAAAATAATCAATTCCTTTGCTCAACATATATTTATCGATAAGTCCCTTAGGATTTATAAAGAGAAAGGAATACTGATGCCCAAACATCGGGGGAAAAACTACATGTCCAAACTCATTTTTGTAAGGTTCACGCCATTTATAAGAACTAAGCCATGAATCGTATGCTTTAACACAATCAGGATAATTTGACCCAGCGGCAAGAACATATAAGAATAAAGCTTCTGTATATCCGAACCATCCGGTTGGAAGTAATCCATTTTCATTCCACCCCATCGATATTTGATATGCAAATTTTCCCGTGTCGGCCATTTGCCAAAAAGACCAGTCAGCTCTATCAAGAATTTTATTAGCTAAAAAACGAATCTTTTTTTCATTTTCATTCTCGCCATTGTAATACTGACGCGTAAAAATAATTCCGCAAAAGAGCAATCCGCTATCAATAGATGATAGTTCACAATTCCAGAATCTTTTACCATGTTGCATATCCAGAAAATGATAGTAAAAACCTTTATAACCGGTTGCAAGTTTATTCTTACTTTGTTCTGAATTGAAAAAGAATTGCAATGATTTTAAAGTTAGACTTGAGGCCATTTCTCTGCTAATCCACCCCTTTTCTGCTCCAATAGCCCATACTGGAAATGCAAAACCAACTGAAGCAATAGAAGAAGGTGAAGTATTTGTACTTCTATCTTTTACAAGACCATTATGCGGATTTATTTCATTAACAAAATATAAAAATGTTCTATACTGAAGGGTGTCCAGAAAATCTTTTTCCTCTTTTGTTAAATTATATGAAGTGATTTTTTGCTGAGCTAATAAAGTTAAACTGTTTGCAATTATCATAATTGCAAGTAGCCCAAATACAAAAGCCCGATTGAATATAATTTTTTTATTCATGATTGAGAAACTTTTTATTAAACAATTTTTCTAATGACAATTTACTTTTTTAAAATATCATATTCATTTATTAAGACCACGTAAAAAAGAAATAGAATAGACTTTACAAATAATAGGAAATAAAACAGATTTGTTTTTATGTTTGTCCTTAAAATGGAATTGAACCTATAATAAATTTATCACTAATTATAAAATTATTAATGAAAGCAGATTACTTAGCATGTAAATATCTATGGCTATTATTTATTCTTGCAATGATATTCACATCTGTAAATTCTTTTGCTCAAGATGCTAATGAAAAAATTGAACAGATAATTTCTAAGATGACTTTGGAAGAAAAGATTAAACAGCTCCATAAAGCCGGTGCAATGCATACTGAAGACAATAGGCGATTAAATATACCGGGATTCTCAATGGCCGATGGACCTCATGGTGTAAGAGAAGGATTAGCAACTTCTTTTCCTGTAGGAATCGGAATGGCTGCAACCTGGGATATTGAACTTGCAGAACGGGTTGGGCTTGCACTTGGAAAAGAGTTTAGAGCTAAAGGCAAGAACCAGGCTCTGGGTCCAGCTATCGATTTAACACGCGATCCTCGAAACGGCAGAACACCTGAAAGCGGCGGAGAAGATCCTTACCTGAATGCTATTATTAACTCGGCAATTGTAAAGGGTATGCAGAAAGCGGGAGTTATTGCTACAGCTAAACATTATAATGGTAAACATAAACAGGCTGGTAGAAACAGCAATGATTATAAAATATCGCAAAGAAATCTGATGGAACATTATGGTTTTAATTTCAGAACATTGGTTCAGGATGCTGTTGTGATGTCTGTGATGAGTGCTTACAATCGGGTAAATGGTGATCAAGCTGCAGAGAGCTCAAATCTTCTTTCAAATATTTTAAGAAATAAATGGGGATTTCCATTTTACGTTGTTTCCGACTGGGGTGCTGTTCATAATTCAGAAAAAGCAATTAAAGCCGGCACAGATATTTGCATGGGCTCAGATAACTATGAAAATGATTTGCTTAATCTTTTTAACAGTGGCGCGATTCAAATTAGTGTAATAGACGAAGCCGTTCGGAGAGTGCTAAGAACAAAAATGATTGCAGGTATCTTAGATTATTTACCGCTCGGAGATCCTTCTGATGTTAATAGTCCTGCTCACCAGGCTCTCTGTTTGGAAGCTGGTAAAAAAAGTTTAGTCCTACTCAAAAATCAGAATAAAATTCTTCCACTAAACAAAAACACTATTAACAAAATTGCGGTTCTTGGACCAAATGCTGCTGTTATGCAGACCGATGGAAGCGGAAGCAGTTGGGTTACGCCCGTATATTCTGTTTCACCAAAACAAGGGATTGAAAATTATCTAGGTCCAGAAAAAGTATTATATGCAAAAGGTTGTGAAATAGCAGGGACAAATTATGCGAGTGATTTTGCTACTGCCATACAATATACACAAGAAGCCGATGTTGTAATTTATTTTGGCGGATTAGATCCATCACAGGAAGGAGAAGGTTTTGATAGAGCGAATGGTTCCATCGAACTTCCCGGCAAACAAAAAGATTTTATTAATTTACTTACAATGTATAACCAAAATGTAATTGTCGTTCTCATTAGCGGTGGTATATGTGGAGTAAGTTCTTTTCTTGATAACATAAAAGCTCTTATACAGGGTTTTTATCCAGGCCAGGAGGGTGGTAATGCAATTGCTCAGATTTTGTTTGGAGATTATAATCCTTCAGGAAAGTTGCCTGTTACACTTCCTAAAAATGATTCACAATTGCCTACAGAAATAACAGATTTCGATTTTAACAACGATTATGGAACCGGTTATAGATGGTTTGATGAAAAAGGATTAATTCCTCAGTTTCCTTTTGGCTTTGGATTAAGTTATACAACATTTTCGTATTCTAATATAAGCGTCAATGATAAATATATTCATATTGGTAAAATTGTTGAAATAAGCGTTGATATAAAAAATACAGGTGATTGTTCCGGTGTAGAAGTGGTTCAGTTATATCTTACTGAAAATCCATCCTTTGTATATAAACCCAAAAAAGAATTAAAAGGTTTTAAAAAAATATTTTTAGAACCAAACGAAACAAAGAAGGTTGTTTTCCAAATTACTCCAAATGAACTTTATCATTTCAGTCAAAGTACAAACAGTTATGAAATAGATCCCGGATTGTATTCTGCCCAGATTGGAGGCTCATCAGATAATTTGCCGGTAAAGATCAGTTTTGAATTAAGAGCTAATATACCTGCTCCTGATCTTCAAATTACTGATATAAAAATTGTGCCCCCATATCCAATTACTGGCGACAAAGTAACATTTTATGCAAATATTATTAACCGCGGAACTGGACCAACGACTAAAAATTCATTTCACGAAGTATTGTTCAAAGTAAATGGCAAACCGATTTCCCGATCTATTGAATTAACAGATTCAATTCCTAAAGGTGGAATGGCCCTGGTATTCGGGAATTACAAACTGAATGGTGAAAATTACTGGATTGCTGATATGCCGGGTGAATTTACTGTGGAGGCAGTTGTTGATGACATTAACTCATTTAAAGAGACAATTGAAAATAACAATAGCAAATCCAAAACCTTTAGAGTTTTTAATCCGCCATCTATTAATCTTGCTCTAAATAAAATTGTAACGGTTTCATCATCAGAGAATAGCAGTCTTTCAGGATTGAATGCCGTAGATGGAAATTACGGTACTCGATGGTCTTCAATGTTTTATGATCCACAATGGATTATAATCGATCTGGGTGAAAAACTTGAATTCAATCAAATAAGAATTTACTGGGAGACCGCCTACGGTAAAGATTACAGAATTGAAATCTCTGATAATCAGATTAATTGGACAATCATAGTAAATAAACAAAATGGAACGGGTGGAGTTGAAAAGTTTGATGTGGCTGCTTCTGGTAGATATTTAAGGATCTATGGTACTAAAAGGGGGACTGAGTGGGGTTATTCAATTTATGAAGTTGAGATTTTTAATACCATTAATACCTCTGTTAATGATGAAGAAAATAATTTACCTATTAATTTTGTCCTTAGTAATAATTATCCAAACCCATTCAATCCTGTTACTACAATAGAATATTATGTTTCAAAACCGGGGAATATAAAATTAGAAATATTTAATTCACTCGGTCAACTGGTAACAACTCTGGAAAATCGATATCACACTATCGGTAATTATAAATTAATTTGGAACGGAAAAAATAATTATGGCGAGCCGGTTTCAAGCGGAATATATTATTATCGTATGGATGCCGAAAGATTTAAGATTGTGAAGAAAATGGTGCTTGTTAAATAACGACAAATGTCGGTATAGTAAATAATTAAATGAACGGGGAAAATAGGATTCTTTAATATGTTTTATTCTAACAATAAAAAAAGCTCGAATTTCCTATAGATTAAAGCGGAGAGTCAGAGATTAATTTTATCGATCACAAAAGGGGGAAGCTGAAACAAATAATGTCTTTACCGCTATACAGAAATCTTTTTTATTCATTGCGATTGTAAAAAAGTTTAAACCGTTATACAACAAAAAACCCCGAATTACTTCGGGGCATCATTTGTTTTGCGGAGAGTCAGGGATTCGAACCCCGGATAGACTTGCGCCTATAACGGTTTTCAAGACCGCCGCATTCAACCACTCTGCCAACTCTCCATTATTTCAATTTATTTTTATCGCACTATATCGGTTTTTCCAAAGGGATTTCGTTTTACTCAACAAGACCGCCGCATTC
>JAGVBL010000362.1 GCA_020059785.1 Ignavibacteriales bacterium
ACAATATTGTAATAAATGCCATTCCTCTGCTACGCTATTAGGAAATTACCATTCAGTTACAAAGATTGATAAAAACAATTGTATTAGCTGCCATAAGAAAATTGATACCAGGATGACTCTTCCATCTTCGGTTCATAAAAATCTGGACTGTTCGGATTGCCACAACTTTATAGCTAATAATCTTAAAAATCATCCGAAAAATTTAAAGGCAACGCAATCGGCTGATTGTTACATCTGCCATGGAGATATTGCTAAAGAACATAGAGAAAGTATCCACGGAATTGCATTGAGCGAAGGAATTGACGAAGCTGCAAAATGCTGGGATTGCCATGGTTCTCATGAAATAAAGAAGGTAAAAGAAGAGGCAAGCAAAGTTAATCCAAAAAATATTGCAACTACATGCGGTAAATGCCACGATAATCCGGAATTAACAAAAAAATATGAAATTTCTCTTCCAACCCCCGGTATGAGGTATTCTCAATCAATCCATGGAAAACTTGTCCTAAACGGTAGAACTGATGCACCAAACTGCAGCGATTGTCATGGCGTTCACAATATTAAGAATAAAATTCAACCGGGTAGTAAAATTTCTACTTTCAATGCACCGTATTTATGCGGACAATGCCATAAAGAAATTTCGGAAGAATATCAGAAATCAATCCACTGGATACTTGCTAAAAAGGGATTTAGAGAAGCGCCTGTATGCGGTGATTGCCACAGCGAACATTCCATTCAATCTATTACAACCGGCAATCAAAGATTAGAAGCAAAGAAACTTCAGGAAAAGACTTGCATTGTTTGTCATGAAAATCCAAGAATAGCAGAGCGTTTTGGAAAACAGGGTGGTCAATCTATATTATATCAGGATAGTTATCACGGTTTAGCAGTAATGCGTGGAAGCGAAAAATCCGCTATGTGTGTTGATTGCCATAATGTTCATAAAATTTTGCCAAAAGATCATCCTGAATCATCTATTAATGAAACTAATGTTACTGCCACCTGTCAGAAATGTCACCCCGATGCAACACCGGTATTTTCACAGAGCTATTCGCATAGAACAATAAACGAAACTTCTGCAAAAATTGAAAACTTTGTGGCTGAATTATACTTCTGGTTAATTGTTTCTGTAATTGGTGCGATGATTGTTCATAACATTCTCATTTATGTTTATGAAGTGAGAAGAAAACGCAGAAATATGCAAGGCGAAATTACAATCCCCCGATTTACAAAAAACGAAGTCATTCAGCACTTACTACTTTTAATTTCTTTCTTAACACTTGCAATAACCGGATTTGCTCTAAAGTATCACAGTAGCTGGTGGGCAGAACTACTTCAGACTTTTGGTATGTCGGAAATTGTTCGTCAATACATTCATCGTGGTGCGGCTGTTGTAATGATAGTTACAGGATTATATCATTTATGGTATTTAATTTTTACACCTCGCGGAAGAGATGTTCTTTACAATTTAATTCCAAGATTTAGCGATGTTACTGATGCGAGAGATTCGATACTTTACTATCTAAGACTTAAAAAGAGAAAACCTATTTATGACAAATATGATTATACAGAAAAAGCAGAATATTGGGCTTTGATTTGGGGAACTATTGTAATGGGCGCTACAGGATTTATTTTATGGTTCCCTACAATAGTAGGCAACTGGGCTCCAACATGGTTGATAAAGGTAAGCGAACTAATTCATTTTTACGAAGCTATACTGGCAACACTTGCTATTGTTGTTTGGCACTGGTTCTTTGTTATTTTCCATCCAAGAGAATATCCAATGAGCTTAACTTGGATAGACGGTAAAATGACGCTCGACACATACAGACACCATCACGAAAAACATTTTAGAAGAGTTGTTTTAGAATGGAAAGAGTATTTAGCCGGCAAGAGAGATATTAAAAAGGTAAGTTATTCAACCATCCTCTTTACAAAAGCTTTAGAAGAGAATGGTTTAATACCGGTTCAAATTATAGACAGAGAATTGGAAAATGATCCTGAATTGCGGGATTGGCTGGATAAAAAGCTTAATCCAGTAATTGAAGAAGATCAAAATGAAAATAGTGAGAAGAAATAAATAATAGGACATTATTGCCTCTTAATTCTAATTCTACTATTTTTCAAAAAGATTTATAAGCTCTTTTAAATAACAAATCAATTTCAGGAGGAAAATAATGATCCGTGGTGTATCAATAATTTTATTTATAGTAATAGCAATTACTTATGTTGTTCCAACAGAAATTGCCGCACAGCCTTTTGGTTATGAAGGTACACAAGTTTGTGGAACCTGTCATAAAACAGAAAAACAAGGATTGCAATTAAAAATTTGGCAAGAAAGTGCTCATGCAAATGCATACAAAACACTTCAAACACCCGAAGCAGACAAAATAGCAATGGCTAAATACAACCAAAAAGCTGTTGATTCACCGGGATGTTTAAAATGCCACGCATCTGGTTATGATGTTGCCGATAAAAAATTAATCGGTGCTAAATTCAAAGTTGAAGACGGCGTTCAATGCGAAACTTGTCATGGTCCTGGTTCTGCTTATAAAACTCTTAAAATTATGAAGAGCAAGGAAGAATCGGTAAAAAATGGTTTGGTAATTTGGAAAAACGATACAGAAATAAAAACCGGTTGTGTTAAGTGCCATAATCCAGAAAGCCCAACTTATAAAGAATTCAATTTTGATAAAATGTGGGCAAAGATTACTCACCCAGTACCGAAAGGATAAATTCTTATAGGAATAAAATGAAAAAAAATATTTTTTGTTTTATCATTCTTTTACTGCCGTTGATTACATACTCACAAAATCTCAACGGCAGATTTTCTTCCTCATTATATTCATTTGAAAGATTCGACAATAATTCATCATCCGAAACATTTATTAGAACATTTCAATCACTTAACCTGAATTTTAATGTCGGTAAATTCTCATTAAGAACCAGAACCGGTATGGAAGCAAACCTTGGTAAATCTCTCGATCAGGATGTGAGATTCCGCTTTTACAATTTGTATTTAGAAGGACGCGATCTTTTAGGTGCAGTAACACTTAAACTTGGTCGTCAGCCTCTTTTTACACCGGTTGCTGGCGGACTTTTTGATGGCGTGAACCTGAAAATTAATTATAGCGGAATTTCTTTATCTGGTTTTTATGGTGGAAATGTACCGGCTTATCAAAAGTTAGAATTAACTAATGATTGGGCTAATAATTATGTGATGGGTGGAAGATTCGAAGTCAATCCATTCGACTTTATTAAATTTGGAGTTAGTTACAT
>JAGVBL010000153.1 GCA_020059785.1 Ignavibacteriales bacterium
GAAATTATAATTTCTCCTTTTTTACCATTTGGGAATGCATGCTTCATAGAATTTGAAATAAGTTCGTTAATTACTAATCCGCATGGAATCATAGTATCAATATCAATATTCAATTGATCAACATCCGATAAAATATTAATATCATCTTTGGATTCAACATGAGATCGCTTAAGGTTATCAACAAGATTTTCCAAATAAAACTTAACATCAATCGCGTCGAAATTTGTCTGGCGGTAAAGCAGTTCATGAATAAGGGACATCGATTTAATCCTGTTTCTGCTTTCAACAAAATAAGAAAGAATTTTAGGATCATTAATAAGTTCCGACTGCAGACTTAACAAACTAATAATAATCTGGAAATTATTTTTAACCCGATGGTGAACTTCTTTAATCAGCACTTCCTTTTCTTTTAGAGAATCCGTTATTTGTTTTATGAAACGTTTACGTTCCGTAATATCTTTAATAAGAACATGACGCGCAGGTCTGCCGTTAAATGAAAGTGAATGAGAAGAGATTTCAACATCGATAACAGAACCGTCTTTTTTAATATGCCGCCACTCTCCGGCGGGATTATAATCTTTTAAAGTTAGTTCTACATCTATAATTAGCGCCGGTATATCTTCAGCAGGACGAATATCTTTTAAACTCATTTTCAAAAATTCATCTCTGGAATAACCATAATGATTTATTGCAGCATCATTAACTTCCAGAAAGTTTAATGTTTCCAAGTCGTAAATCCACATGGGCTGCGGATTTTTAGCAAACATAAAACGGTACTTCTCCTCTCTTTCCAGTAAAGCTTTTTCAGCAATTTTCTGCTCGGTTATATCATGAACAATAGAATAAAGAAAAACCTCAGAATTTATGGTAACGGCACCGCTAAAAACTTCTACATCCCTTATTTCATTATTTGCAAGGCGGTGTTTAAAGAAGAACCGATTCCTTTTTTCATTTTTTGCTGCTTCCATTTCTCTATCAATCTCGTCCTGGCTAAGAGTATTTATTTCAGATATATTCATATTTATTATTTCGGAACGTGTCCATCCATAATATTTACATGCGGCGGGGTTTGCATCCACAATTTTACCTGAGCTTGGCTGAATAAGTAGCATTACTGAATGATTATTATTAAAAAGTGCTTTATACCTTTCTTCACTTTCTTTAAGTGCTTGTTCTGAAAGTTTTTTTGCCGTTATATCTTCGTAGGTTCCAAGTACACCAATTATATTACCGTCAACACCTCTTAGTGGAACTTTACTGGTTTTCAGCCAAATCATATTACCATCAGGAGTGGTTTGCGGTTCTTCATAATTTAGTTTTGGAATACCTGAATCCATTACCCTCTTATCATCAGCCCGGTATAAATCGGCTTGATCTTTAAATCCCAATTCATAATCGGAACGGCCAATAATCTCATCAGGATTATCTTTACCGGCATCGTTAGCAAAAGATTTATTGCAGCCGAGATACATCGAATTTTTGTCTTTCCAAAAGATTCTAGAAGGAACAGTATCCAGAACATATTTCAATAATTGGTTTGTTTCGGCTAAACGACGCTGGTTTTCTTTTAATTCTTCTTCTGCTTTTTTCCGTTCTGTAATATCTCTTGTAATAGATAGGATACATTTTTCACCACCAATCTCAATAATACTTGCAGACATTAAACCAATACAAATTGATCCATCTTTTAAACAATACTCAGCTTCAAAATTATCAATCCCGCTTTTTAATTTAAGTGCGTCTGCCAGTTTTATTCTATCTTCTGGATTTTTCCAGATATTAATTTCATAAGATGATTTTCCTATTACCTCTTCATAAGAATAACCTGTAAGTTTCGTAAAACCGTCGTTAACCTCTAAAAAGACACCATCGGATAACCGGCTGATTATTATAGAATCGGGGTTAATTTGAAATGCTTTTTGGAATTTATCTTCAGAAGCTTTTAATTCTTTTTCAACTTTAATTCTTTCTTCAACTTCAAATTCAAGTTTAGCAACGTCCTGTAAACTCTTATAATAAAGTCTGGCATTTGTAATTGCAAGTGCAGATATGTTCGATAACGATTTACACACTTCAATCTCAATTTCCGATAAGTGTTTTAACCGATTGACTGTACCGACAATTAGAACAGCAATTACTTCATTCTGGGTAATAATAGGGAGATAGAAAAGCGATCTAAATTGCCGTGTTTCAATTATTTTCTTTTCAGCCGGCAGCAATTCAACTTTCGATGAATCGTATAAAAATAGTGGTCGTTGATGTTTTATTGCTTTTGATATATACGAGTGTTCAGAAACCAATGCTCTACGGAATATATCTGGGAATTGGAGATCTAATGGAGGAGTAGTTGCTTCCATGAATAAATTGTTTCCATTAACTAAATAAATTGCCCCGCTATCAAATCCGAGATGGTTTGTAAGGTTGTCTGTAATAGATTGTAATGTAACATTAAGGTCTAATGATGATGTAAGAATGCCGGTAATTTCAACTATTGCAGATAAACTTTCGTTACGCTGAACTAATAAATCACTGGCAACTTTTTTCTCTGTAACGTCCTGAACGGTTGATACCATAATATTTTGTTTGGGGACGGGAATATTAACTGCAGAGACAAATCTTTCATCACCGTTTTGAGTAGTAATTTTAATGTTATCCCATTTCATCCTCTCCGGATCACCGCTTTCAATATCCTTCATTACCCTGGTCTGTATTTCCCGGCGGTACTCGGGATCGGGATAAACCAATTCGAAAAATCTAGATATGTCAGATATATTTTCAGCAGACCACCCATAAATTTCAGAAAACTTTTTATTAACATATTCTGCTTGTCCGCTATCAATCTTATTAACCGCTAAACCAATAGGCAGGTTGTCTAATATTTCCTGGATAAAAATATTTTTTCTTTCTAACTCATCAATAATTTTCTTTTGAGGATCAATATCCGTATGGGTTCCAATTACGCGTAGGGGTTTTCCATTTTCGGTTTTCTCAACAATTTTACCGCGAGCCAGAATCCATTTATATGAACCGTCCTTACATAACATACGGTGTTCGTTAATGTAAAATGAAGTTTCACCATCAAAATATTTCTGAAGATCAATGAAACATTTTTCTTTATCATCAGGGTGAATTCTGCTGGACCATTCATCAAGTGAGTCTGATATTTCATCCTCATCATAACCCAGCATTTTTTTCCAGTTCGCAGAAAAATATACTTTATTGGTTACTGCATTCCAGTCCCACACCCCGTCGCCAGCACCTTCTAAAGCAAACTTCCATCGCTCTTCACTTTCTCTAAGTTTAATTTCTACATTTCTATGTTCAAGAATTTCATTCTCTAGCGATAGTTTTGTCTGATTGATATGGTCTGCCATTTCATTGAATGATTCTGCTAAAATTTTAAACTCGTCATTCATACTATTTGCAGGTACTCTTACTTCGGTATTACCTTTACTAAAGTTTGAGATAGCATCTCTGAATTTACCAAGCGGTATTTTTACAATTAACCAGATAATTATAATCAGGGAAATAGAAATTGTAATTACACCTATTATTAATTTACTAAACACATCTTTTTCCAATCTGGCAGAAATATCTATAATTGAATTTTTATCTGAGACAGAGACAATGGTTAGATCATGTATCTTGCCATGGTGCGTGGAAAATCCGAAAGCAAGATTATTTTTCACGTCAATATAATTACCGTTTTCTTTTTTAAGTATAGAATCAACCGTTTCATTTGAATAATCTAATGTAACCGGCTTACCATTTTTGGTTGAATCTACAACCAATGCATAATTTCCACTTTCGCCTATCACAAATAAATCCCCGCTTACAGCAATCTGCGCTTCTTTTAATAATTTAATCAGTTCATTTCTTGGCAACTCATAAAACTTTTTTTTGTATTCTCTTGTCAATGATTCACGAAAACTGGCTTCATGTTTTAATACTGAGTCTAAAACTTCATTTTTAATTGAAACACCAATTAAGAGAATGGGAATAATTGCGAGAAGTATAAACCAGATTATAAGACGAACAGGTAAAATGTTTTTAAAGGAAGAAGAATCAAAAAAATTTTTATCAGCATTAGCAATTTTTGATTTAGTATTTGGGTTAGCTTCTTTACCCCATAGAGGTTTTCTATATTGTTGTGGTAGAGCAATAAATACTAGTGATGTAAAAAGTGATGTAAATATGAATTCCGGGAACCAAGATTGGTAGATTGAAAATAGTGAGTTAAAAA
>JAGVBL010000043.1 GCA_020059785.1 Ignavibacteriales bacterium
TTCTTCTGATAGAGTTGCAAATTTGTAGATTAAATTGTTCCTGTTATATTCAGAAAATTCGAAAATATCTGTCATATAAATACATTCGGTTGGGCAGGGGAAAACACACAACTGGCAGTAACAGCATTTAGCAAAGTCAATATTGAATTTAGTAACCCATAGAGCTTTCTTCTTACCATTTGATGTTACACCAAGATCTTCTCCTGGAATACTTTTTACAGTTTCAATTTCAATACAGCTTACAGGACAAGCTCGTGAGCATTGATCGCATCCGATACAATCATCCATATTAACATACAGTCTGTTTCTTTCCCGTTCGGGTAATTTTAGTTTTACTTCCGGATATTGAATTGTAACAGCCGGTGTGAAAAGATGTTTGAATGTAATTTTCATACCGACAAGCACAGTATAAATTCCGAGCCATGTATTTTTAAAGTATTCTTTCATAATCTCACAAAAGAGAAATGACTCCAATAATAATTAGATTTACAAATGCATAAGGAATTAGATATTTCCAGCATAAACTCATCAACTGATCAACTCTTAACCTTGGTAAAGTCCATCTTAACCACATTTGAATCAGAATAAACAACCATCCTTTTGCAAGAAACCAGAATGCCTGTTCAAACGGTATCAGCCACTCAATTCCTAAAGAATTTCCTAGGTAACCGATTGGTGAATGATATCCTCCGAAAAAGAGAATAGAAACGATTGCAGATACAGCAAACATATTACCATATTCCGATAGCATAAACATTGCCCATTTCATTCCGCAATATACTGTAAAATAACCGGCAACTAATTCCGATTCTGCTTCGGGAATATCGAATGGGGTTCTATTTACTTCTGCCAGAGTGCTAATAAAAATTATGATGAAACCTACAACCATAAAGGGGATTAATAGAAACTTTGCAATGCCAAATTCTGCGCCTCCAAAAATATTCCAGTTCCAGAAATATGCAGTCTGCATATTGCTTATTTTATCCAGGCTTAATGTTCCGGTCAGCATTACTATCGAAAGGACAATTATTGCAGTTGGAATTTCATAACTTATTATTTGAGCAGCAGAACGCATAGCGCCAAGTAACGAGTATTTATTATTGGAAGACCAGCCGGCCATTAAAATTCCTCCGACCACCAAACTGGAAATAGCAATTACATAAAAAAGACCGACTTCTGCTTCACTACCGATTAATTTACTAGAGAAGGGAATAGCAGCATATGCGGCAAAACTTCCTGTAAATACAAGAACAGGTGCTATGTTATAAAGTTTACTATCAATGTCTTTAGCTGTTGCATCTTCTTTCTGAAGCATCTTAACAAAATCTGCTACAGTCTGAAATAACCCGAATGGACCGGTTCTATTTGGGCCAACACGATCTTGTATCCATGCCGATACTTTTCTTTCTAAATAAACGCCAATAAGAGCAACAATCAATACATTTACAAGTGGAAAAACTGCTACTATTAAAGTTGCTAAAATTGTATTACCGGTTAAATCGTAAAAGTATTGGTACATTATCTATCTACTTCTCCTAATACAATATCAATACTGCCGAGTATAGCAATTACATCTGCAACAAGATAACCTTTGCATAACTCGCCAAGTACTTCTAAGTTAACAAAAGATGGAGCTCTAACTTTTACTCTGAACGGATTTACTGTTCCGTCACTTATAATAAAATAACCTAACTCTCCGCGAGGATTTTCAACTCTCTTGTAAACTGTTCCTTTAGGAGGTTTAATTCTTTTTGGAATAGCCGATTGAACATCACCTTCGGGAATATGATCAATTGCCTGTTCAATGATTCTTAAACTCTGTTCCATTTCCCGGATTCGGACATAATACCTGTCCCAGCAATCACCAACTATTCCCATCAATCCTTTACCAACCGGAATTTCAAAATCGAACCGGTCGTAAATTGAATATGGATCGTCTCTTCTTAAATCGAATTTTATTCCGCTTCCTCTTAACGTAGGTCCCGATGAACCAAAATTGATTGCTGTATCAACCGGTAGAACACCAATGTTGGCAGTTCTCTCAATAAAAATTTTGTTGTAGCTTAGAAGGTTATCAAGCTCTACAATAGTTGGTTTGAAGTAATTACAAAACTCCTTTGTTTTCCTTACAAAGTCTGGATGAATATCATGTGAAAGTCCGCCTATCCAGATGTAATTATAGAGCATTCGAGCACCGCAAGTTTCTTCAATAATGCTAAGAATATGTTCACGATCGCGGAATAGATAGAGGAAAGGAGTAAGAGCACCGATGTCTGCACCATTGGAACCGATAGCCACAAGATGAGAAGCAATCCTTTGCAGTTCTGCCATAATTACGCGGATGTATTCAACTCGTTCAGGTACTTCAATACCAAGTAACTTCTCAACAGCTAATGCATATCCAAAGTTATTTCCAATTGCCGCAAGGTAATCGAGCCGGTCTGTATACGGGACAACCTGATTATACTGCATTGCTTCGGCATGTTTTTCAAAACATCTGTGAAGATAACCAAGGTGTGGTGTTACCTTTTTTACTAATTCACCTTCAATTTCCAATTCGAGTCTAAGCACTCCATGTGTAGAGGGGTGTTGTGGACCCATATTCAATACCATATGTTCAGTTTTAAGAGCCATTCTAATACGGTACCTTCATTCCCTGATAAAATTCCGGATTTTTATAATCTTTTTTTAATGGATGTCTGCTTACTTCAGTTGTAAATTCATCCCAATCATATGGCATAAGAATTCTTCTTAGATCAGGATGATTCAAAAAGAAGATTCCCAGCAGATCGAAAGCTTCTCTTTCATGCCAGTTAGCACTTTTCCAAATGTTTTCTACTGATTCAACCTTTGGTTCTGTTCTTGAAGTGGAGACTTTTAGTGAAATTTTATGTTTTAGTGAAACCGAATGCAAATTATAGTAAACACTTAAAGTGCCGCCTTCAATTAATTCATCTCCATCGGCATTCTTCACTTTATTTCCATTAGCATCATCTACGCCGGAGAGGCACATCAAACTATCGAATTGCAAATCGGGATTATCTCTTAAAAATTTTGATACTCTATGAATTTGAAGCGGGTCAACTGAAATAATCGGTTCGGTAGGAGTATCTTTATCCAATCCTAAAATTGAATTACCGAACTCTATTTTTAGTATTTGAAAAATTTCTTCAGCAGATTTCATGCAGATTTTTTTCTTAATGATTCGTTTCTAATTTTTCCCTGTAATTTTAACAAGCCTTCTAATAAAGCTTCAGGGCGTGGCGGGCAGCCGGGTACATAAACATCCACCGGGATCACGCGGTCGATCCCTTTTAAGACGTGATAGCCATGCTCCCAATAAGGTCCACCGCAATTAGCACAGCTTCCCATTGAAATAATATACTTTGGTTCCGGCATTTGTTCATAAAGTCTTTTAATACGGAGAGCCATTTTAAGTGTTACTGTTCCGGATATAATAATTGCATCTGCTTGACGGGGTGTATTGCGAGGTATAACTCCAAAACGGTCAAAATCGTAGTGCGACATTGAAGTAGCCATCATTTCGATTGCACAGCAAGCCAATCCAAATCCAAGCTGCCAAACCGAGGATAATCGTGCCCAATTAAATAAATCGTCTACTTTAGCAATTACTATGTTACCATCTGAAAATTCTTTATCTAGTAAACCCATAATTTTGCTTTTCTAATTTTGCTTTTCTGGTTTTAATATTTCATCTAATTTGGGTGGTTTAGGTTCAGGACGGGCCCATTCAAGATCCCCTTTGCGCCATTCATAAGCCATTCCAAGACCAAGAATTATCAGGAAAATGATACCAACCAAGAATCCATAAACCCCAAATTCCTTATAGGTTAATGCCCACGGGAAAAGAAGAACTACTTCAACATCAAAAATTAGAAAGATTAGTGCAACAACGTAAAAACGAATGTTGAATTTTACCCAAGGTGATCCTTCAGGATTCTCGCCGCATTCATAAACTTTTTGTTTTTCGAATGTCGGTCTATTTGGTCTAATCAGCTTATTGATAAAAAGAGTAATTATTACAAATACTATTGCAAGAATTATAAAGATGAGAATTTTTCCGAATTCTGTAAGCATGACCTTTCAAAAAAGTTGCGGTCAAAATAATACATCCTTGTACGATTGTCAAGATTTCTTGTTTTGTAAAATTTGTTTTTTGCGAGAAAAATGTTTTTTTCGATTTTTTTTTAGTGAAATTAATATTAGGAATTACATTTAAGAATTGGAATGTATTTATTAAATTGTCGCAAGTAAAAATTGAATTGAATGAGAAAAAATCTATTCATATTGTTAGTAATTTCATCAGGTATTTTTGCCCAGGCTCCAAATAAAAATTGGGAAAAAGTAATTGAACTTGACGACCAGTATGTCTTTGTTGATACTTCCAATATAAAGCAAATAGAAAAACAAATATCCGCAATTGGTTTATCAATCTATAAAACACCTGTTGCTAATAACCCAGCTAAAAAAGAAGCATACGCTGTAAAGACAAACATAGTATTTGATACCGAATCCAAAAAATATACAATAATAGGAACACTATACTACGATAAACTATGGAAAATAATAGGAGAATCGTCAA
>JAGVBL010000377.1 GCA_020059785.1 Ignavibacteriales bacterium
CAACCTCTAATACTTTTCGCAGTCTCGAGTCTTCAGGTATAAGAGCTTTTCTGAATTCATAAGGATCTTTGTTACCACGATGAGCGAGCTCATCAATAAACGACTCTACTACGAAAGGATTCTGAGTATTATAAACTGACCTGTACCATGAAACCGGAACATGTGTAGGAACTATTGTCCCTGTTATTTTCATATTTGGAATTTGATAAATTAACCTTCTTGTTCCTTCACCTATGTCGGCATCTTTAACCGGGATATTTCTATTGAATCTCTGAGCTGTAATTGATTCAGCTATTACATGATGATAAAAATTAATCAGCTTCCCTTCCTTATCAACTGAACCTTTTACTTTATGCATACTTGCCGGACGGTAAACACTATGCTTCATATCATCCTCTCGTGTCCACGTAAGCTTTATAATCTTACCGGTTTTCTGTGCAATAACAGCAGCTTCAACAGCCCAATCGGATACAAGTCTTCTTCCGAAAGCACCGCCAATTAAAGTAACATGAACAATAACATCATCTTCTTTAAATCCGAGTGCTTTGGCTACCTGGGTTCTTGCATCCTGTGGATTTTGCGATGGAGCCCACAATTCTGCTCTACCATTTTCAACTTTTGCAATACAGTTCATCGGTTCTAATGGTGCATGACAGAGAAATGGCAACTCATAAACACTCTCGATAGTTTCTATTTCCGGTAAATTATAATCAGGATTTCCTCTCAATTCAATTTCCGATCCCTCATCATCTAAGAATTTTGTCATACTATTTCTAATTGAGTCAGAATCAATATTTGCATTAGGACCAAAATCCCATTCAACCTCAAGTGATTGTTTACCCATAAAAGAGTTCCAAGTTGAATCGGCAATAACCGCAACACCCTGAGGTATTTCAATTACTTCAATAACGCCTTTAACTGATTTTACTTTATCGGCTCTGAATGATTTTAATTTTCCTCCAAATGATGGACATCGCGATACTGATGCGTAAACCATACCCGGAATAACAACATCAATTCCGAACTTTGCAGCACCGTATATTTTAGCCGGTGTATCTAGTCTATGAATTCTTTTGCCAATAATTTTATAATCTTTTGGATCCTTTAGTTTAACATCTTTTGGTATTGGCAATTTTGATGCATCTTCAACTAATTCGCCATAACTTAATTTTTTACCATTTAGCTTATTTATTACGAATCCATTTTCGGCAGAACAATTAGTAATATCAATATTCCATTTTGAAGCAGCAGCGCTTATAAGCATAAGTTTTGCAGTTGCACCGGCAATTCTAAACGGATCGAATGTTCTTCTTATACTTTGACTTCCTCCGGTGGATTGATTTCCAAAAACCGGGTGACCATCGGCTTGCTCAATTCTTATTTTTGTCCAATCGCAATCAAGTTCTTCAGCTACTAACATAGGTAAAGATGTTTGAACGCCCTGCCCCATTTCAGATCTGTGAACAGTTATCGTAACAATTCCATTGGAATCAATTTTAAGATAAACACTCGGTGCAAATATTTTTGGTTCATCACCGGGTAGCACTTTGAAACCATAAGCTGGAACATATGCAGCAAGGAATAAACCTCCTCCTCCTATACCAACTACCTTTACAAATTCACGTCTCGTAATCTTTTTCATATCAGATTCCCTCCTTCACTATTTTCTCAACGGCTTTTTTAATCCTTGGGTAAGTACCGCATCTGCATAATACACCGGACATAGCTTCATCGATTTCAGATTTTGTCGGTTTTTTATTAGAATTGAAAAGTGCTGCGAGAGTCATTATTTGCCCGGGTTGACAATAACCACATTGTGACACTTCCAATTCAATCCATGTTTTAAAAATCTTATGATCTGGATTTTCTGCAAGACCTTCTATTGTGGTTATCGATTTGCCAGACACATCATTTACCGGAATTGAACAAGATCTTTCAGCTTTGCCATCAATATGGACAACACAAGAACCGCAAATCCCTTCGCCGCATCCATATTTTGTTCCGGTTAAACCGAGAGTATCGCGTAATACCCAGAGTAAAGGTGTTTCCGATTCTACATTTGCAATGTAAGTTTTGTTGTTTACTTTTAATTTGAATTCAGGCATGATTTACCCGCTGGTTGTGAGAATTACTGATATCAAAATAAATTATTAAAGCACAATCTTCAAGAACTACTGGTTCTCTTAATCAAAGTAGCAAAAGAAAATTTGAAAAAATCAATTAATAGAATAAGATGAATATTGTTATATTCATTAAGAAAATTTACAATTGGTGAGAATCATGAAACTAAAACAACTATTAATTATTGCGGTTTGTTCATTTTCCTTTACTCCAACTCTAATTGCACAAAAGTTAGATATGGATTTCTTAAATGGATTGAAGCCAAGAAGCATTGGTCCGGCGGGAATGAGTGGTAGAGTAACTTCAATAGATGTTGTACAAAAAAATACAGAAATAATTTATGTAGGAACGGCAAGCGGTGGTTTATGGCGTTCTACAAGCGGCGGTATATCATGGGAACCAATTTTTGATGATCAACCCGCTGCATCTATTGGTGCAGTAGCTGTCGATCAAAATATACCTGATATTATCTGGGCAGGAACCGGTGAAGGAAATCCACGCAATAGCCAAAATAGCGGTAATGGAATTTATAAAAGCATTGATGGCGGTAAAACATGGAAACACTTCGGGCTTGAAAAAACTTTTAACATTCATCGTATTATTATCGATCCGACTAATTCTAATGTAGTTTATGTAGCTGCACAAGGTTCTGCATGGGGAGAAGGAACCGAGCGTGGTATTTTCAAAACTATTGATGGAGGTAAAACATGGAAAAAAGTTTTATATGTTGATGAAAAAACAGGTGCCGCGGATTTGATTATCGATCCTTCCAATCCGAACAAATTATTTGCTGCAATGTGGCAGTATAGAAGATGGCCATGGTTCTTCAAATCTGGTGGTCCCGGTTCAGGTTTATATGTTACTTTCGATGGCGGCGAATCCTGGCATAAGAGAAGTGATAAAGAAGGTTTGCCTAAAGGTGAACTTGGAAGAATCGGTTTAGCAATTGCACGTAATAACTCTAAAGTCGTTTATGCACTAATTGAATCCAGTAAGAATGCTCTTTACAGATCCGATGACGGCGGATTTAACTGGAGAATGACAACAGATGAAAACGTGAGCAATAGACCTTTCTATTACCATGAAATTTATGTCGACCCGGAAAATGAAAATAGAATTTATAATTTGTTCACGGTTGTTTCTATTAGCGAAGATGGAGGCAGAACATTTAATACATTAATACCAAGTAACGAAGTTCATCCCGATCATCATGCATGGTGGATTAATCCCAATAATGGAAACCATATAATTGATGGTAACGATGGTGGTATTGCAATATCTTATGATAGAGGTAAGACGTGGAGATTTGTTGGTAATTTGCCGCTTGGTCAGTTTTATCACATCAATGTTGATTTGGAAACACCTTATAATGTTTATGGCGGATTACAGGATAACGGTTCCTGGAAAGGTCCAAACAGAGTTAATGCAGCCGGAGGAATTCGAAATTCGTATTGGGAAGAGGTTGGTTTTGGCGACGGATTTGATGTTGCCGCTGATCTTGCTGATTCAAGGTATGTCTATTATATGTCCCAGGGAGGTAATCTTGGTAGGTACGATCACATAACCGGTGATAGAAAATTAATTCGTCCTGTTCATCCGAATGGAGAAAAGCTAAGATTCAACTGGAATGCCGGTTTTGCTCAGGATCCTTTCAATAAAACTACTATCTATTATGGTTCTCAGTATTTACATAAAAGTCCGGATAGGGGAGACAACTGGTCAATTATTTCTCCTGATCTTACTACTAATGATTCAACAAAACAAAAGCAATTAAATAGTGGTGGACTTACATACGATGTTACAAATGCAGAAAACTTTACAACTATTATATCAATTGCACCAAGTCCACTAAAAGAAGGTGTTATCTGGGTTGGAACGGATGATGGAAATCTTCAGCTTACAAAAGATGGAGGTAAAACATGGGAGAATATAATTAAGAATATTAAAGGTGTTCCTGAAGGTTCGTGGATCCCGCAGATAAGAGCATCTACATATAATTCTGAAGAAGCATTTGTGGTTATAAATAATTATCGTCGCGATGATTGGAAACCATACGTTTATCACACAAACGACTATGGTAAAAGCTGGAAACCGATTGTAAAAGAAAATGATGTTGAAGGTTATGCTTTGTCGTTCATTCAGGATCCAGTTGAAAAAAATCTATTCTTTCTTGGAACTGAATTCGGGTTATATGTAAGTATTGATGCCGGTAAAACATGGAGTAAATGGACAAATGGTTATCCAACTGTATCAACATACGATTTAGCAATTCATCCTCGTGAACATGATCTTGTTGTTGGAACATTCGGTCGTTCTGTTTATGTTTTTGATGATATCCGTCCATTAAGAAAAATTGCAAAAGAGGGAATAAAATTATTAGAAAGCAAAGTTCTATCATTTGAAATACCTGATGCTTATCGTTATATTCAAAAACAAGCACCTGGTTTACGATTTGCTGCTGCTGCCGAATTTAAGGGTGACAATCTTCAGCAAGGTGCAATGATTACCTACTATCTAGCTAATGATACTTCTAAAATATCTGAGAAAGTAAAAATTCAGATTTATGATGAAACCGGTAAATTAATTCGTACTATTACAAATAAGTATGAAAAAGGGTTCAATAGAATATTCTGGGGATTTGAAAGAAGGGGAGTTAGATTCCCCGGCACACCTAAAGTTCAAGAAGATTCGGAACCATCTGGTCCATCCGTATTACCCGGTAGTTACACAGTAAAATTTAGCTATAAAAATATTTCTGATTCTGCTAAAGTAAATGTTAAGTACGATCCGCGTCTTGATATAAATATTGATGATTTACAAGAACGAGAATCTTTATTAGCACAATTAAATTCTAAAATTGAAGTTGTTACAGGTGCCTCTGACCGTCTTGAAGAAGCCGTTAAAACGATTAATCTGGTAGAAGAAAAATTAAAGGATAAAACGGGAGATCAGTTTAAACAGATTCTTAAGGATTGTAAGAGTCTAAAAGAGGAATTAAAAAATCTGAATGAATTAATTAATCAGCCCCGTGTGCAGGGAATAAGAACCGATGAAGACAAACTATCATCCCGGTTAAGACGTGCATATTCATCAATTACCGGTTATTGGGATAAACCGGGAGCAAGCGAAAAAGTTAGTTTAAAGTTAGTTGATGATTCAATAAATATAGTGATACCTAAAATTAATCTCTTTTTCGAAAATCAATGGAAGAGTTTTAGAGATAATGTTCAGGGTCTGAATATCAATCTTTTTGAGGATTATAAGCCTTTATAACTGTAATCCGTTTGGAATTATTTAATCATAATTGAATATGGAGGTACATCATTATCTCTTCTCAAATAAATTTAACACAAATAATAATTTTGTCTTATTGAATCACTATTTACCTCTATTTATATTTCAAATCCAAAATGAGGAATTAAGATGAATAACAATTCTCTAACTACTACAAATTTTGAAGGGCTTAAACTCTTTAAAAGAGGTAAAGTACGCGATGTTTAAGATATAGGCGAGTATTATCTAATTGTTTCAACAGACAGACTTTCTGCATTCGATGTAATTATGAAAGAGGGAATTCCTCTTAAGGGAAAAGTATTGAATCGTATCTCTAATTTCTGGTTCAATTATACAAAGGATATTATTGAGAACCATATAATTTCTGTTGATGTGGATGAATACCCTGAAGTATGTAA
>JAGVBL010000246.1 GCA_020059785.1 Ignavibacteriales bacterium
ATAGTAATTACTATAGATCCTAAAATGTCATTCGGAACCGGTGAGCACGAAACCACTAAACTGATAGTAAGAATGATTGAGAAATATATTCGTCAAAATGACTTCGTTCTTGATGTCGGTTCCGGTACCGGTATTTTAGCAATTACATCGGTACTACTCGGTGCAAAAAATGCAATTGGAATTGATAATGATGAATGGTGTTTATTAAATGGCAGAGAAAACGTTTCGATTAACTTTTTAGAAGATAACGTAGAAATTAGGCAAGCTGAAATTCATCAAATAAAAGAAAAAGATTTTGATCTGATTGTTGCGAATATAAACAAGCATATTTTAATAGAAATTGTACCTCACCTTAGATTAAAAATTAAGGAGACAGGTAAACTTATAGTTTCCGGTCTCCTTAAATCTGATACAGAAGACATCGTAAGTAAATTCCAACTTTATAATTTTGTGATGATTGAAAAAACAGAACTTGGCGATTGGGTCTCAATCGCCTTCAAAGTATCATCATCACATTAATTTACCTAGAATGTTATTTAACTGCTTTTGCTCGTTATCGGATATCTTAGTTACTAACGATGCAATGTTTTCATAATATGCCGGTAAAATCTTTTCTAACTTCGATTTTCCGGAATTAGTTAACTCAGCAGTAATTACTCTTCGGTCCTCTTTGGAATGAACCCGTTTTACAAATCCCATTTCCTCAAGGTTATCAACAACACAGGTAATGTTAGCACCTGTAACCATTGTTTCTTCGCTGATCTTTTTGAGGGGAACTGGTCCGAGTTTATAAATCACCTCCAGAACACAGAATTGTGGGGCTGTCAGTTTTTCACCGAACATTTGCTTTGCTTGCACTTTACGGAACTTATCGTGCGCTTTTGCTAGCCTGTCCCAAAGCTGGAGGGCAGTTTCAGCTTTCTGGCTTTGCATCAGTTAAGTCTCCTATTTTGTTGGATTAATGTTTGCTTAATGATTCCAGGAATATTTACAAGCTCTACTTAGAAACTTAAAGAATTAATTTTTAATAGGGAAGCAAAATCTTAATAAAAAATTAATTTTATTTATTCACTGCCCTCTTAATATAGCATTTTTAAATTCATGCAATTTGAAACTTGCCGACCAAAACATATATTTAATAAGTAATTAATTCCAGAATAAAATTTTGACCTTAAATACCGACAAATTGATTGATTTTCTTAACTTTTCCAGACTCATGTCCTCCCGGAATATTAATAATTCATTTTTTGTGTATGTACAACCGATTGGGAAAGATCTCTTCGGCAAAGCCCTTTTGGCTATAAACCATGATTCTGATAGTTGTTTTTACTGGAATAATCCGGATTCCAACGAAATTTTTTTGGCAATTGATGAACTCTTGAAAATAAATGATGTCATTCATCCTGAAGATCTGTACTTTATTTCGAACAAAGATGAGTTTCAACTGGAAAGAATTCCTGAAATCCTTGTCTCGATAAAGTTTCCTTCCAATAAAACTGAAACCATCTGGGAAGCTTTTGAACATTCAAACTTTTTTATCCCAAAATTTATTTTTTTCCAAAAAGAAAAATCTTACTACTTTATTATTTTTTTTCATGCACTGGAAAACAAAACCAGCGAAATAATTATTGAAGAGATTGATCAACGCTTGGAAAAAATTATTTCCTATAAAACTAAAAACCAGACTCAAGCAAAACTTACAATTCTCAACAATCTAAAATATGATGAATGGAAAGGAATGGTCAATCATTCTCTCCAAAAAATTGGCGAGGGAAAAATCCGGAAAGTTGTTTTATCGAGATACCTGGATTGTGAAATTAATAACAAACCCGATTTAACTTTACTTACAAGAAAATTGAAGGAGGATTATCCAGACAGTTACATATTTATATACAGAAAATCGGATTCGATTTTTTTAGGTGCCTCGCCGGAAAAATTATTTGTAATCAACAAAAAGATTATAGAGACAGAAGCACTTGCCGGAACAGTAAAACGCGGTGAATCAGATTATACTGATAATCAATTATCAGATTTTTTACTTAATGATAGAAAGGAACTTGCCGAACATAATAATGTTGTTGAGTATATCGTAAGTACTATTTCGGAATTTGCCGATGGAATTCAATTTGATAAACCTTCTGTTAAAAAGCTCAAATATGTTCAACATTTATGGACTCCAATTAAGGGAACACTAACGGGTGATTACTCTGTTAACTCCATTATTAACAAACTACATCCCACTCCCGCAGTATGCGGAGACCCCAGGACAACTGCTTTAGAATTGATAAACTATCTCGAGAATTTTGAAAGAGGCTTGTTTACCGGCGTAATCGGTTGGTATAGCAATAATGGATTTGGAGAATTAGCAGTTGCAATAAGATCTGCACTAATAAGAAAAAATAAACTACTACTATTTGCCGGATGTGGTATTGTTGAAGGTTCAACTCCGGAAAAAGAATTTTATGAAACTGAATTGAAATTGAAATCTATTTTATCTTTATTTCAACATGAGCCAGCAAATTAATCGCAATATCTTGTGGTGTAATACTTTTGTGAATCAGTTAATTACCAACGGGATAAAAAATGTATGTATCTCGCCCGGATCCAGAAGTACACCTCTTACACTGGCATTTTCACTAAGTAAAAAATTCAATTTATATCCTATTGTTGATGAGAGGTCCTCAGCATTTTTTGCTTTAGGGCTGGCAAAAAAATCCCGAACTCCAAGTGTAATTATTACTACATCCGGTACTGCTGTTGCAGAAATTTATCCAGCTATAATTGAAGCTTACTACCAGAGAATTCCTTTGATTGTTTGCACCGCCGATCGTCCTCCTTATTTAAGAAACAGAGGAGCCAACCAGACAATTAATCAACACAATATTTTTAAGAACCACATAAGATTTTTTTACGATACCGGACTTCCGACTATAGATTACTCAACATTTATAAAACTTACAGATAACATTAAGAAAGGATTAGAAATAGCATTAGACCAAAACCCGGGACCAGTACATTATAATTTCCCGTTCGACAAGCCCTTTGAACCCGATAGTTACACAGATAAAATAGAGAAAAAACTTATTCGGAAAATTTTTTTACTAACAAAAAATTCTAGGAAACAAGGATCTGAAAAAATAATTGAACCGGGATTTAAAGAGCTGCTAAAATCAATTGAAAAAAAGAACAAGGGATTAATTGTCTGCGGTTATAATAATTATGGAACCGAATTTAATAAAGAACTTTTGAAATTATCCGATAAAACCGGTTATCCTATCTTTGCCGATGGTTCTTCCGGACTTAGATACGGTGCTCATTCTAATAAAAACATAATTGAAAATTTTAATGCCCTAATAAGATCAGACGAGTTTTGCGAAAAATTTGATCCTGAAATTATTATTCTTTTTGGAGGTGCACCAACATCCAATCAAATGCACGATTTTGTAAAAAAAAGCCGCGCTGAAAAAATAATTATAAATGAATTTGGCGATAAAAACGATCCTACACTCACAGCTAAAAAAGTGATCAGGATAAATCCTGTTAAGTTTTGCAAAACAGTGTTATCAATATTTACCCGGAATAGAGGAAATGATGAATGGCTTACTGATTTTATTTATATGAATAAAAAAGTTGACAAAATTAA
>JAGVBL010000053.1 GCA_020059785.1 Ignavibacteriales bacterium
AAAAATATTATAAGGAAAGCATACTTCATGAAAATGAAATTTATTTTGATAATTGTATTACAATTCCAAACTGATGACTTAGTTCAAGATCGGGATGAGAATTTACAGCGTATTCAAACTGAAAAATGTCATAGCTGATATTGAAACCGCCGGAGAAACTATTCGGTTCGTTAGAAGCACCTAAACGCAGTTGTAAAAATTTCATTAACATATATTCAGCGCCGATACGCAACGAAGCGTTATAATTTAATTCTTTTCTAATTGCTAAATAGATGCTTAATTCTTCTACGGCTTTATAACCGATTCCGCCTGAGAAAACTACCGGAATACTATTTTCTTCACCGGCAACTTTTGTACGCGTAACATTCTCAAGTACAAATCCCAATTTAAGCGATTTAGTAATTTCAGCTATTCCGCCTATATTAAATGAAAGAAATCCTTTGCTGCCGTAATTTTGAATTGATATGTTCTGATAAATTGAAGTAACACCTAAAGAAAACTTGTCAACTATTTTCCGGCTGAAACCAAGTGCAATTCTGGTTTCTTTATAAAGATCAAAACCGTAAATCATAAAGCCACCGCTTAAAGTACCGAAAGAAGTTGGTTCTATGTATGAACCGGAACCGGTTGAAAGAGCAGATTCTCCGAATGGTGCCGGTGAGTAAAATAATCCGATTGTTCTGCTTTTTATATTTGCCAAGCCGGATGGATTATTGAATAATGAAAATGGATCTTCGGAAAATGAAATATCTGAGTGTGATAGAGCAATCTGACGTGCACCGGGGTTAACCTGACTGAAACTTTCGAATGAATGGATTAGTACAAAAAGCAATATAAAAAAAAGCTTTTTCATGGTTCACAACTTAATTGATTGTATTAAATATATCAATTACATATTTTGAATGTGAAGAAAAAAGGTCAATATGAAAAAAATAATTTTTTTATTGGTTATTTCTCTCCCGGTATGGAATAAGACTTATAGCCAGGAATTAGACGCTAATGTTATTGTAAATTATGAAAACCTTCCGGTTGCCGCTAAAGACCGATTGATTAATTTTGGTACACAGATAAGAGATTACTTAAGCAATAATAAGTTTACACGGCAGAACTGGGAAGGCGAAAAGATAAAATGTAATTTCAATATTTTCTTTACCGGTGCATCGGATGAACTTACTTATACTGCACAACTTGTAATTTCGAGTCAGCGAACAATTGAAGGAACCCCAAGAAGCTCGTTAATGCTTAGTTTAATGGATAATACCTGGCAGTTTAAGTATGAACGGAACCAGGCAATGTATTTTAATCAGACTGATTTCGATCCGCTGACAAGCTTTTTGGATTATTATGCATATATAATTATAGGATTTGATCTTGATTCATATTATAGATTAGGTGGTACTGAATTGTTCTCCAGAGCTCTTGATATAACAGTTAAGGGTGCAAGCAGTCAGTTCCCTGATGGCTGGCAAAGCAAAAGTACGGCTTATAACAGAAGGGGATTGGTAGAAAATCTGGTTAATGCAAAATTTCAACAATTGCGTCAGGATATTTTTGATTATCATTATAACGGATTAGACCTTTATCACTCACCCAAAACGAAATTGCAAGCCCAGGAAAACATGGTTAAACTTATAAGGAATCTTGAGAAAGTCCGAAGCCAGCTCGATCCAAGGAGCGTTTTACTAAAAGTATTTTTCGATGCTAAAGCCGGAGAATTTGTTGAATATCTGAAAGACTATAAGGATAAAGAAATTTTTAACGTTCTTAAGAAAATAGATCCGTCGCATATTTCTAAATACGATGAGGCGTTTAAGTAGTTCGAATTCTGTTTGTGAATATTATTGGTCAGCTAATTGGTATTTCATAAATTCTGTACTTTTTATAAATCTCACCATTCATAGTTTCGGCACCGCGGTTCATCATATCGTTATCTTCTAAAATCCAGCTTGCTTCGCCTAAAAGGATTCCGACATTAGCAGCACGCTGAACAATTTCCCAGTAAAAGACTGCATCCAGACCACGTTTTTGATACTCTGGAATGATACCGAGTGTAAGGATACGGGACCACTTAATTTCTTTTTTGTATTTAAGAATCTTTAATAAACCAAAAGGAAAGAGCCGCCCATTAATTTTTTTAAGGACGAAGTTGTAATCGAGTAGAACGAGTGAAAAACCAACAATTTTATTATCAATTTCGCCAAATAAAATAAGCGATGGTTCTGCAATCGGTTTTAATTCTTTAGCCATGAAATCAATTTCTTCATCGGTCATCGGAACGAACCCCCAATTAGGAGCCCAAGCTTTGTTATAAACATATTTAACTTTATCAATCTCGCTATCAAAGTTTTTCATATCGATTTGAGTAATTTTAATACCCGAGCGTTTCTGTGCTATTTCTGCTACGCGTCTTAATTTATCCGAAGAAATTACCTTCTGATTTTCAAGTTTATATGCATAAAGATCTTTTGCTTTTTTAAATCCGTAGTTTTCACATAAATCCAGATAGTATTTCGGATTATACGTCATCATAATTCGCGGTTCATCATCAAATCCATCAATCAACATTCCGTA
>JAGVBL010000087.1 GCA_020059785.1 Ignavibacteriales bacterium
ACCGGAATACCGGCACGAAAATATTTTGCAATCCCCCTAAAGATTCCCCATGCTTGAATTTGATTGAAAGTTTCGTCATTAAGACGTAATTCTTCAAACCGGCTTGTATGGAACGCACATTCAACAAGGACAGCGGGAATATTTGTTTTACGCAAAACGGAGAATCCATCACCGGGATAAATATTGTAATCGGAATATGTACCGTCAAATGAACCGAGTCCGCCGGGATTTCTCATTACATAGGAAAGGTCTCTTTGAATATAACGGGCAAGGTCTCTTTCCGAAGGTTCGTATTCGTAATCCGTTTCTTTAGCGTGATAATATGTTGAAGTATAATTTGTGTAATCGTCCTCAGTTTTAGATGGAGCGTTATGATGGATACTAATAAACAGGTCGGCCCCGCTTGCATTTGCAAGTTCCGAGCGTAATGCAAGGGGTACGGTTTCATCAATTGCTCGGGATAAATAAACCTCGGCACCGGCTTTTACTAAATACTCCTTTAAATATAACGCTACTTTAAGGTTTACATCTGCTTCAACAATTTTACCTGAACGGCTTGTATTTTTTCTATCTTCACCGCCATGACCCGGATCCAGAAATATTTTTTTACCGGTCAGGTATTTGGAATAATCATTTATAGTTTTGGTTCTTACCAAGTCATCCTTCCAATCGGTCGGATACTCATATAACGGTACATTAATTACAGTAGTACAATTGGTAATATTTAATAATAGATTAACAAGTAACAGCCCCTTAAGAAAAGAAGATTTCAGTTTATTCGAAAAATCTATTTTGAAATTTAGTGCTGCTTTATACATTTGTTCCCTTCAATAGTGAAATGACACGACGAACAATGATTGTAATTAGGCAAAAATCTTCTGTTCTGAATATGACTTACAGCAGTATTTAGTTGCTCTTTAAATTTACTCAGTTCACTTCCTGTTAGATTTTTAGAAACAACATTATCCGGGTATTTTGTGAAGACAATCAACAATTCATATTTGTCGTAAGATTTGAAATACTTAGATAGAACATAAGCGTAAAAAGTTAATTGATGGAAATAATCCAGGGCTCTTTTATATATTGTGTTTAAGTCAACGTCGTCGGTTTTATAATCGATTATAATCAATTTATCTTTTTCAACAACAAATTTATCAATGATGCCGTAAAGGTAATTTTCTCCTTCCTCTGCATAAATTTCATATTCATTGCGGAATTCTTTATACTGTGCTAAGCTTTTATAAAATTCCGATTGGCAGAATCCTTTCAATTCCTTTTTTATATTTTCTTCTAATTGGAATAAAGTATCTTGCTTTTTTATTCTTTCTATTGATAATAAATTATTTACAAGTTGATCAATTTCCTCTGCATCAGGGTTTTCTTTTAGAACTTCATGCACAATTCTTCCTTTAATATTTGCATAAGCATTTAATTCTTGGTCTTCCTTATTATTAAAATCATACTTTTCATTTGTATAACGCTTAATTACATTAAATATTGTCGGGAAACCAAGTTCATAAGTTAGTTCATATTTAACAGGGCATTGAGAGAACATCGAAACTTTAGTAGCAGATATAATTTCCTTTTTAGGATAATCAACAATTCTATTTAAAAGATATGTTTTATCAGTACTATTTTTTTCTTCCGGCTTAAGAAGAGGATAAGGGGCTTCCAGCTTTTTAGTAAATCTAATTTCTGATTGAACCAGCTTTTTATCAAAAATAAATTGTTCGTCCCTCTTACTCATAAACTCGACATCACCTGATAAATTAATTGTATCGGTGTTAAAGTCGGTGTTAAGACCAATCTGCAAAAAACTTAAGAAAGAATCTTTGGCAGCGTTATTATTTTTGCGTGTAGCAGAAATAAACAAATAATTCATGGCACGGGTTACCGCCACATATAATAATCTTTTTATCTCGGCAACAGTTTTTTGATGATGAAGATAATTAAATAATGATACAACATGAGAAGTAACCGGATTATTAAAATAATTTCCATTAAGAAAAACTTTAACAGGGAATCCAAATTCTTTATCAATTCCCATCGATCTTGATTTAATTGAATCATCACGAGCAGATTCGTTGCAACCATATAGAAATACAGCTTTGAATTCGAGCCCTTTTGCCTGATGTATTGTCAGCAATTTAACAGTATTAGTTTCTTTGGAAATTTGCGCCTGACCTTCGTCTTCAACTGATTCAATTGAATCCCTAAGATAAACGGTAAAATCGTAAAGATTTTTGAAGCTCTTTTTATAATACTCCCGGGAAATAGCAAGAAGTTTTTTAAGATTAGCAATTTCCTGGTCTGAATTTTTCTTGGAACCTATCACCGACCAGTAAGCTCTATCGGAAAGAATTTTCCTTATAAGTGTAAATACTTCTGTACTTAGCAGCATTTGCTGATGCTCATTTAACGAATTGACAACTTTTCTAATATCATCGTTACTCGAAGCATAACTTTTTAATTTTGAAAAGAAATTGCTCCCATCCTCCAATGATATTTCGAACAACACCGGGTCGGATATATTATAGAAAGGAGAGCGTAAGATGCCAATTAATGCCGCATCATCATCATTATTTATGAGAAAGCTAAGATAGTTATAGATATCACTCACGGATTGCTTTTGATAAAATCCTTTGCCTCCAAGTACATTATAGGGAATATTCCTTTTTACAAATGCACTTTCAATTTCATTAAACATAGAACGTTTTCTACAAAGGACAGCGATTTCGCTTAATTCCGCTTTCTGCGAAGATACCAGCTCAGCAATTTTCGATGCAACAATTTCTGCTTCAGTAAATTCGCCCTCCGCATCAGCCAGTAAAAATTCCACCGAACCGAATTCACTTTCATTTTTTGCACAGATAAGCTCGCTATAGCCTACCTCATTTAATACCGGTTCCGGTTCTTTGAATAATTCGTAAAACAACTTATTAGTAAACAGAACAAGCTGGGGTGCCATCCTGAAACTATGAGGAAGCAGAAGAAGCTTCCCATTATCATCAAGTTTTTCTATTTCACTCTTTGTCTTATTGAAAATCTCCAGTTCAGCATCCCTAAACATATAGATGCTTTGTTTCTCATCACCAACTACAAATAAATTCCCTTCTCTTAGTTGATCGAGAATCGGCATAAATATTTTATATTGTATTTCATTCGTGTCCTGGTATTCATCAATCATAATGTATTTGAACTTGCTTCTCAAATATTCCTTTACATCATCACGTTGAATAATATTTTGAGTAAGCAGAAGTATATCTTCAAAATCAATGTATCCCTTCTCTAATTTTTTATTTACATAAGAATCAAGAACTGAATAGAATACCTTTATGAAGTGTCTGCCGAAAGTATAATATTCGCTTAAAGATTCTGAGCTAAAATCTGATTTAAGAATTGGATTAATACTTTGTAAAAATTTTTCGATTTTACCAATCTCGTCATTAAACGTTTCTCTTTCCCATGCAAGGTATCCTCTGTTTTTTACTTCTTCTTTCTGAGTAAGTATTAATTCGCTAATTTCATCAAGTATTTTAATTTTTTCATGGATCGATTTTGCTTTTTTAATCTGTGTTGGCAGAGGAAGAATTTTAAGTGCAATTTCATTTTCTGGTTTTCTTTTTAAAACAAAATCATTTATTCGCGTAACATCATCAGTAAAAGCAGAAATTTTACTGATGAAGAGATGATTAAAATATTTTTCAAATATATTTTTTAGATATAGGATGAAATCGGATTTGTCTTTATTATAATTCCCAACTATATGCTGAGCAATAATCTTTCTCTGTCCGATAGCATCATTTATTTTTTGAGCAAGCAGATTTTTGGAGGCAAAAAATCTAATCAGGTATTTTGCAGAGTTCTCATACTCTTCATCAGAGACCATTTTATTAAGTGACTCCTCAATGCATAGAGAAATCAATTCATCGGCTGTCGATTGATCAATAGGAATAAAATTAGCATCGATTCCGGCTTCGGGTGCAAATTCCTTAAGGATATTAATACAGAATGAATGAATAGTAGAAATATTAGCAGATACTAATTGCCGTCTTAATTGCTCAAGTTTCTTTTGTTTGTATTGCTCCGTTTCTGATTTAATTCGTAGTTCAAATTCGTCGGCTATTTTTTTGTTGAGTTCACCGGCAGCTTTGTCGGTGAATGTAATTGCTACAATGTTTTCAATTCCCACTTCCTCATTTAATAGAATTTCAACAAAACGTTTGGAAAGTACAAATGTTTTACCGGAACCGGCATTTGCAGAAAGTAAAATATTGGATTTGTAATCCAGTGCCGCATTTTGATATGGTGTTAATGTCTTCATCAACCGGCAACAGGAATTTTAATTAAAAATGTTGTTCCTTCAGGAGATGATTTTTCAATTGAAATATCGCCGCCGATACTTTCAATAAATTTTCTTGCCATACTTAATCCAAGTCCCATCCCTTTGGCTTTTGTTGTAAAACTATCTTCAAATACTTTTTCAGAAATATCGGGACTTATTCCTGTTCCGTTATCTTTAATTCTAATCTCGCAAGAATCTGACCGAGTAGTTACTATTAATTCCACTATTGTAGAATTAGCTTGAAGTGAGTTTCTTACAAGATTTATAATAGCACGGCTCAAATGGTCTGCATCAGCATTTACAAAAATTGAATCATAGTTACACTTAAAAGTTATTTTCCCTTTTTCGTCCGCAAATAAATTTACTGTTTCATTTATTATCGGAATTATATTAATTCTTTCGATTGATAATTTAGGCATACGAGCAAAGCTGGAAAACTCCGAAGCAATATTTTTTAATGCTTCGATCTGATTTATAACAGTATTTGTAACTTTGCCAAAAATTTCATCGAACTTTGTTGATTTATCACGGTAAGCAGTAATTAATTGCTGCACAGAGAGCTTCATCGGTGTAAGGGGATTTTTAATTTCGTGAGCAACCTGTTTTGCCATTTCCTTCCAGGCAGTTTCTCTTTCAAGCTGTGCCAGTTCAATCTGACTTTTCTTTAATTTACGAATCATCATATTAAATCCTTTAGCCAGTTCTCCAATTTCCCCCGAAGCACGTTCATCAATTTCGAAATTAAGATCTCCGCCACCTATTGATCTTGTAGCGTGTGTTAATCTACGGATTGGAGATGAAATCTGATCTGCAAGAATGGTACTGAAGAATATCAATAACACAAGTGCTACCGCAAGAATACCGAACAGGAAAATATCAAGCTCAACGTCTGTTAAAGGTATAGAAACCGTATTCATTAGTGTATTAATATTAATAAAGAGCGGTTCGAATGTACTCCCTAAATTGAGATACAATGAAAAGTAATTTTCACCGTTTGAATTCTCTTTCAGGAATACTTTATTACCACCCATTAATATTGTATTAATAAATACATCCGGATTTAATGTGGACGAAAGGATACCGGCTTCATAAAAATATTTCTGTGTTGAATAGATTAATTTATTTTCATCGTAGCAATTGAAATTTATATTCAAATCTCTGTTAGCTTTTTCGAAAAGGGATTGCAAAGAGAGGTTAGAAGCAGTGTTGTACTTATTATAATATGAATTGATTTGTTCTGCATATTCGTTTAGGTAACTATTTAATAATTCTTCATTTTTTGTTTCGTTGATATTCCGGATATAAGCAGCAATTATAAGAAGCGGTACTACAGAGACAAGAATGAATGCAAATGTAAGTTTGGTTTTGTAACTCTGAAAATATTCTTTCCACTTACCAAAATTACGTACCGCATATACAAGAAATGCAAATAATATAATTAGTGCGTGAACAAAAAATACTTTAAAGAAGTTTGATAAATTCCAGGCAAAACGCCTTTCCTCTAAAGCAACGGCAATTATTTCGTTGTTTCTTTCGCGGGGTCTTAAAATAAATACAAGCTGCGATTCCCCTTTTATATCAATTCTTTTCCATGTTTCATTTATCTCTTCATTTACTCCGGTCAATAATTCTGAAATCTCGGAACTATTCAGCAATACATCGCCATAAGAATTGACAAGGGAGTTATTAGAAAAGACAAATATTTTGAGGTTCTTATAATCCGTCGCAGAAGTCATTCCCTCGCGTGTAACTGTTAAAAATTTTGGCAAGACTTCTTCGCCTAAATAGTAATTATTAAAAAGTGCTGTCGCTACTAAATATTTCTTCTTCCCATTTATTCCGTTTAATTGAGTTACACCAATCAACATTTCATCGGAACCATATAAATTTTTCTCGATGTAAATTTTTGGTTGATCATTTCCGCCGGATAAATATTTGTCCGGATTAACATTTACCGTTGAAGTATAATTACTAAATCTTCCAAGCAGCTCACTTCTTTCATTATAAATAGAAACTGATGAGGGAATGTTTTCTCGGAAGAGGAGACTTTTATTCCACATTTCAAACGCAATTGAAGAATAATTTACTTCACCTTCTCCATACCGGCTTATTTCATCATCTTCTTTAGATTGAATAAGCGATTGATATAGTATAAACTCATAAATGTTCTGATTTCTTCTTGTGAGATCGTATGCAACTGTTTTTAGAGATTCTCTTTCGATCTCGGAATTATAATAGACAAACAGACTAACAATTATTACCGACGAAGCAATTCCATAGTAAACGTAATAAATTCCCCTATGTACTTTTCTGTAGGATAAATAAACAAGTAAAAACAATAATGCGATGAACAATGCCCTTATAAGTGGCGTGCCTTGAGGTTGAACCTGGAACAGATCGAATGTTAAACCTAATATTTGAAAAACCGCAAATAATATTAAAGCTGATTTTAATTCAAAACGAGTTAATGGAAATTCCGAGAAACTCCACTTTAGTAATAAGAGCGAAATAACTAATGCAGAGAAACCGAGCAATAAAATGTTAAGATCCATTAATAATATTGCCGGGGAAGGAATTAAAGAGAACTCTTTGAAATATCGTATTGTTGAATCGAAGACAACACTTCTTAATGAAGCTCCGACACTGCGATATATTATCATAATAAAGAATGCCGAAATAATGAATACTAATGTGAATTTATATGCATTCCTATTTGTTGACCTTGATTCTAGATAATTGTTAAGCCGATTAAATCCGATAATTATTACAACAAACAATCCGGATACAGAAATAAAAAAATCCAGCGGCGATCTAACAACGCCGAATGCAAATGACGAAGAAAAATTTGAAGGGTCGGTAAGCTCGTTGTGGATATATGAAGATGGGATCCCTAGATAGAAAAGCATTGCCCGGAAAATTGCTAAATACAACAGCAGAATTATGAATTGAATAAATTTATTTGTAACCGCTTTATAATTTTTATAACCTATTATTCCAATAGATAAGTAAATAAGTAAAATAAGAATCGACTGAACCGCATTAAAGGTTTCTTCTAATTCCTTAATCGAAATATCAAGCGAGGGTTTATCAAAGGTTGCTACTCCAATCTTATTATTATAGTTATTCAATATGTTAAATGAATGCTTCCGCCCGTCTTTAGATAAAAGCGCTGCCCGGTTATAATCAATCTCTATGTTTGTCGAAATCAATTTAGAGAGTTGATCGCTTAGATTGGAAAATGTAAATGTTTTTGAATCCAGTTTGTAATGTTTTTCTAATTCCCGACTTATAAAAAGAAAATACTTTTGAGAAGTTGTAATTATTGTATCGGCAATAAAAATATAAGTAGATAAATCTTTCCTGATAAAATAAACTTGTCCTAAATCGCTTGAGAAAGCATCATAATCCTGTTTCTCGAATATTAGTTTATTATTCCAGCAGACAGTTTTATTTTCATCATTTACCTGTATGTGATATTCTGCATAAGTATTTTCATTAATAACAGCGAAACAATTTTTAATATCATCTTTTTCTAAACCGCTTCGTAAAATATTTTTTAGTTCGTTCTCGTTCTTTATTAATTTTTCGACTTTACTATTAATTACTTCCGTTATTTTATTCTCATAACCGATCACATATTCAATCAAAGTATTGTTCCAATTTTCAATTCTATTGCTTTTTATGATAGGTTCTAAGATGCCGGAGATAATTAAGGCCGGAATAAAAATCAGAAGTAAAAGGTTTCTCTTATTCAGTAAAAGGTTTTTTATACTCATCAACTTTAATTAATGGTGATTTGAGAAATTCGCCACTGATTATCAATCAATTGAAGCGTAACAAATACTGTTGCATTGCCGCGGATTCCGTTATTATTATATTTAAGATTACCGGCGGCAAAAGGACTATTTGTTTCCTGAACAATATTTGTGAACTTGAATGAAATTGGCTTATAAATACTTAAGTAATCTTTAATAATGTAGTATGCCTGATTTGAACTAAAGTAACCGCTCGAACCATTTGCAAGACTCAAATAATTTCTTGAATTAAAATAAACTGAGAACTTATCAACCGAGCCCGTGCTCAATCCTTCTTCTATTTTGATAAAAAGTTTATTTATTTCTCTGCTTTTTGATTCCTGAGCAATAGACAGCATTGAAGTTGCCAGGATAAAGCTGATTATTAATATGGGGATTCTTATTCTCAATTTACTTTTTGAAGACTCCATTTTTACCTTATGTCAAAATAAATTAAAAGAAATAAAAAAGCATACCTTTTGAGGTATGCTTTCTAATTCTGTTGATTTTCTAGCAACTGTTAATGGTTCTTTTTAACCTGCCCAGCAACATTTCTAACATTTCCATTTACAATTCTCTTTAATTCTCTGTTACCTTCAACTAACTGGTATGCCCAATCGAATACCATTCTGTCATTTACAATATTTTTTATTCTAACCTTTGCATAGTGATTATCCCATGTCCATATAACATATGTATGTCCAACTTTTGCTTCTACATATTTTACATTTTCATTTGGTTTTAATGGCACCCAACCGGTAGAAGGTGCATAACTTATATCCCAGATATCATTTGTTGTTCCCATGTCCTGAATATCGGTATCGTCCCAAACATTTAAATAAAATTTCCCGTTGAAGTTTTCGAAGAACATATCTGCAGCATCCGAATTATACGGAACGACAAGAAATTTACTGAAATCGTAACCTGAATTATTTGGTGAACGATTATAATCAAAAATTGCCTGATTAAATCCTTCAGGACGCGGAGTATCGTAAATTACCTCGGTACTTAAATCGCTCTCGTTGTTATTGTAATCGTATGCTGTAACGGCATAATAGTAAGTAGTTCCGTTTTTAGCTCCATAGTCAATAAAAGAAGCTTTGTAAGTACTTCCAATTAACGTGTATTTACCATTATATGAATAGCTATAGTAAACATTATAACCGGCTACATCACCTTCGGGGTTTTCATTCCAGAAAAGATCAATTCGGTTATCTCCTGTTACAGTATAAATTCCTTTAGGTGGTGATGGCGGACGGTCGTCATAAAAATAATCACCGAATTCGTCGCATCCGGTTATTGTAAATCCTACTATAAAAGTTAATGTTATGATTAATATTCTTGTGGTTTTCATTTTCCCCTCCGTAATAAATAGTTGAACATTCTTTGTAATTATTAATCCAATATGAATGCCAAACTAAAACGCAGAAAAGAAACCAAAATGAAGGTCTGAGAACTGAATAGTGTACTTTTTTATATACAAAAGTGATTAGATAATTTGAAGTCAGATCTCTATAAATTTATCCTCGTAGAACATTTTGTTATTGTTAATTACGGCGACAGATCTGCCGGTTATAAGTCTTTTATCAAACGGAGAATTTTTAGATTTCGATTTGAATTTAGAAATATCCACCGTCCAGATAGAATCTTCATCTAAAATGGTTAGATCAGCTTTTTCTCCTTCTTTAATCCGGGGTGTAGATATTTTAAGAATTTTTCTGGGGTTAATTGAAAGCTTTTCTACAGCCTGTTCAAGTGTAAGATGTTTTTTATGAACTAATTCGCTTAACACTAATCCCAGAGTAGTTTCGAGTCCGACAATTCCATTAGGAGCATAAATAAATTCCATCTCCTTTTCTTCAATTGAATGTGGTGCATGATCGCTTGCAATAACATCAATTGTTCCATCCTTAAGTCCTTCAATAATTGCATCAATATCTGTACGTGTTCTAAGCGGAGGACTCATTTTGTAATTTGTATCGAATGACTTAATATTATCATCAGTAAGAGTGAAATGATGAGGTGTTACTTCTGCAGTAACTTTTATTCCTTTTTTCTTTGCCTGTCTAACCAGATCGACGGCACCCTTTGTACTAATGTGTGCAATATGAATTCTCGCTCCAATAAATTCAGCCATCATAATATCCCGGGCAACAATTAAATCTTCTGCAACATTCGGAATTGCCGGTAGACCTAATAAAGTAGAAGTTAATCCTTCGTTCATTGCTCCGTCGGATAATGAATCGTCCTCGCAATGTTCAATGATTGGTGTATCGAACATTTTAGAATATTCCATTACACTTCTTAATACAGCAGCCGTTTTAATTACTGTACCGTCATCAGAAAAAGCCACTGCACCAGATTCAACCAGCTCGAACATGGGAGACAGGGCTTCCCCTTTTCTGTTTAATGTTGCCGCAGCAACCGGATAAACATTAACAAGGTGATTCTTAGATTTTTCTTTAATAAACCTTACAATCTCTGCAGAATCAATATCTGGATTAGTATTAGGCATACAAGCAACACCTGTAAATCCTCCGGCTGCAGCTGCATTACTTCCTGTTTCAATTGTCTCTTCATCTTCACGACCCGGTTCTCTTAAGTGAACATGCATATCAAATAATCCGGGAATACAAATTTTATTTTCAAACTCAAATACTCTGGATGACTTAAAATCTGCTTCAGCAATTCCACCAACTTTCTTAATAACTCCATTTTCAATCAGCAGATCGTCTTTCTTATCTAATTTTTGTTCGGGGTTTAAAAGTCTAACTTGTTTTAATATTATTTTCATTTTACACCTTGATTGAATTAATGCATGGTTCCCAGCAGATATAATACTGCCATTCTAATTGCTACACCGTTTGTAACCTGATCTAAAATTACCTGGTAAGGTCCATCTGCAACTTCGGAAGATAATTCAACACCTCTATTGATAGGTCCTGGATGAAGAATTAAAATATCTCGGTTATACTTTTCAATTCTTTCTGTTGTTATTCCGAAATACTGGTGATATTCTCTTAAGGAAGGAATTCTAACACCGGCATTGCGTTCAAGCTGAATTCTAAGGACGTTCAAAACATCATTATTTGCAATTGCATCATCAATACTATGAATAACTTTTACACCGAGTGATTCTATTCCAATCGGTATCATTGTGGAAGGACCGCAAACTGTAACTTGAGCGCCCATTGCTTTCAATCCGAAAATATTTGAAAGGGCTACACGGCTGTGGGCAACATCACCTACTATGCAAACTTTTAATCCTTCCAATCTTCCCAATCTCTCTCTTATAGAATACATATCTAATAAACCTTGTGTTGGATGTTCATGCAGCCCGTCACCAGCATTAATAATATTTGCTTTAGAAATTCTTGTTAAGTATTGTGGAACAC
>JAGVBL010000084.1 GCA_020059785.1 Ignavibacteriales bacterium
AGCATTGAAGGGTTAAGAGTTACCAAACCAAAGGGCGGGTTCTACTTCTTTCCCGATTTTTCTAATTTCATTCCTAAAAATATTGCCGGGGAAGAACGGAAACTCTACATATACAAACTTCTCTTAAATGAAGGTGTTGCTTCTGTTTATGGATCCTGCTTCGGTAATTATTTTGATGAGTTTATTCGATTCTCATTTTCGACCACACCTGTGGAAAGTATTAAAGAGGGATTGAATCGTATTAAGAAAATTTGTGAATAAAAAGGGAGAGTTCTTACTCTATCTTTAGTGAATTATTTATTCATTAAAACTGTTTGATAATTTTCAGAATTATTAATTCATAGAGGATTAAGCATGAAAAGATGCATTTTACGGATAAGCATTATTTTGGCGGCTTTATTTTATTACAATGTTCAGGCACAGGTGTTCACATTTAAAGTGGACGGAAAATTTATGAACGGTAAAATTACTGAAGCCGTTATAGTAAATCTTGGTGAAGCTGATTATTTACAGATTAGAGCAGAAGCCGAAGATAAAATTGTCTATCTCTACTGTAAGGAAGCTTTGTTAAAAGGCGAGCTCCCGGTTAAACTTAAATTCCGCGAACATAATCACGAAAAAGGGGAAACACCCGATTCGGAAATAATCTGGGTGCCGGATGGGCCTGATAGACCTCAATGGAATTCAATTAAGGGAGAAACGGTTGTAACACAGCACGATACTGAAAACAAAACTATTTCCGGTACATTTGAATTTGTGGTTGAGAAGTTTCAATACTCATCCAAAGCGAATGCTAAAAGACCGAGCGCTGAAATTACAAGCGGAGTTTTCTCTAATGTTCAGTATAGAGTTGAAGAGAAAAAAGAAGGATAGTAATAAGTTAAAATGCAGTGGATGTTCAATTGAACATCCCTGAAAATTATTGCGGTGCTTCGTTAGTATATTTTTCCAGATCCAGATTAACATCAAGTCCTTCGATACCCGAAACCGTTGTTGCAATTGATAATCCGTCCAACCCGTGATATTTAAGAACTTCCATTGGCGTTCCGCACTCGGGGTAATCATCAAGACCAATCTTTTCAAACAACTTACCCTGAACCGCATGCATTTCAATTAATCCTTCCATTATCTTGTTGCCAAGAGAACCGTAGATGGAATGATCTTCAAGAACGTAAATCTTTTTTGTTTTTCTTGTAACATCAACAAGCCAGTCCAGATCAATTCTATTAAGCCACGGCATATTAACAACCTTAAGCCCGAATCCTTTTTCTTTTAATATTCTTGAAGCAACAAGAGCTTCGTGAAGAAGAACGGGACCGTATCCGAAAATTACCGCATCATCACCCTCAGTAAGAGGCGCTCCTGTTCCTACAACAAAATTATAATTGTCGGGCAGTTTTATTCTTTCCGGAGATGGACCAATAGCAAGCCGGATAGCACAATTTTCTTTTGCCTCGTTAACGCAGTATTCAACAGCTTTTTTAGTCTCTATTGCATTACATGGTTGAATCATTATAATATTAGGTATTGCAAGTAAAAGCGAAATATCCCGCACACTCTGGTGCGATTTACCCGGTCCGGCCGGAATTATTCCGGCAAAATGACAGCCGTAAATAATTTTAGTTTTCTCACCGGCATTGTTGTAAATCTGTTCGTTTGCTCTCGCAGTTAAAAAACTTGCGAATGAATTAACAACAGGAATTAATCCCATTCTTGCAAGACCTCCAGCCATAGAAACCATATCCTGTTCTGCAATTCCGTTTTCAATAAAACGGTCCGGATAAGCATACTCAAATTTCCTTAGCTTGCAATCGGCAGAAAGATCGCCATCAAGAACAACAATTTTGTCATTAGTCTTTGCGAGTTCAACCAGAGCATCACCGTAAGCATCGGTAACAAACTCTTTATCTACTTTAGTAGATGCTTTGCCTTCTACTTTGTTTTCCGGAATAATGATTTTTGGAATTCCAAATTCATCCGACAATTTAATTATCTGTTCACTTAATTCAGCAAGACCCTTCAAATAACTTTCATCATCCGGCGCGCCGCTATGCCATCTATAATATGTTTTACCCGAAACAGTTTCTGTAACAGGTTTTTCCATAAATGAAACGCCTTTACCTTTAACTGTATCGGCAATTATCATTTTGGGTTTATCATTTACTGATTTCAGATTATCAAAAGTTTTTTTAAGTGTTTCATAATTATGTCCGTCAATTCTAACCACATGCCATCCGAATGCTTTTACTTTTTCTACAACATCTTCAATATTATTCACATCAGCAACAAGCATATCGGTCTGATACTTATTATGATCCATAATAGCAGTTATGTTATTTACTTTTTGATGAGCCGCAGCCTGAATCGATTCCCAGATTTGACCTTCCTGAAATTCCCCGTCACCCGTTAACACAAAAACATTTCCGCTCTCTTTAAGGTATGATTTTGCCCATGCCATTCCTTTTGCTTTAGAAATTCCCATTCCTAACGAACCGGTGCTTGCTTCAATACCGGGAATTCTAACTTCCGGATGCCCGTCGAGTCCGTTTAAACGGCGAAGCATTAAGAGTTTTTCTTCTGGTAGAATTCCGAGAGCATAAAAAAGTGAATATAGACCGGGAACATCGTGACCTTTAGAAGAAAAATAAATATCGCGGGATGGATTATTAAATCCGGAACTCAGAACATTCATTTCGTTTAAGTAAAGATATGTAACAATATCCATTGCACTAAGCGAGGACCCGAGATGACCCGAACCAGCTTTCTTTACAGCAACCAGAGTATTATAACGGCACATATCTGCAAACAACTTCATTCCAACACTCCACTTGCCATTATGATTTTTCACGCGGTCGAATTCTTCTTTTTTGATTAACTGATAAAACATTTTCTTCTCCGTTTCTTGGAAGACAACAATTAAATTATAAGACTAATAATTATAGAAGTAAAATTAGGGGATTTCCGGTTAAGAGAGAAAGCATTATTGTTAAGGAATTGTAAAGTTATTGGAAATACCACTTTTTATTTGGTAACGGTTGAATTAAGAATTCATTTCAGATAAATTCAATAGAACATTTTTAAGGGCTATACAATGAAATACAGGATACTATTTTTATTTCTGTTTACAATAAGTTTATCTACTCAAACAATAGACACAACCTTAATCAACGGTCTTGAATATAGAGGCATTGGTCCATACCGCGGCGGCAGGTCTGGCGCTGTTACAGGAGTTACTTCCAATCCTAATCTATTTTATTTTGGATCGACCGGTGGCGGTGTATGGAAAACTGAAAATTCCGGAACTACATGGAAAAATATTTCGGATAAATTTTTCGGCGGCTCAATCGGTGCAGTTGAAGTAAGCACCTGGGACCCCAATGTAATTTATGTTGGCACTGGTGAAGAAACAGTCCGCGGAAATGTATCGAGCGGAAACGGAATATGGAAAAGTGAAGACGCCGGAGCTACCTGGAAGTTTATCGGGCTGGAAGATTCAAGACATATAACGGATATAGTTATTCATCCTAAAAATCCCGACCTGGTTTATGCATCCTGTCTTGGTCATCTTTACGGTCCTAATGAAATGCGTGGAATATATCGAAGCAAGGATGGAGGTAAAACATGGGAAAGAATTCTATTCGTAAATAATGAAGTAGGAACCGTTGATATAATTATGGACCCCAACAATCCGCGTGTTCTTTATGCCGCATCATGGAGAGTAATTAGAAAACCGTACACATTTGAAAGCGGCGGCGAAGGAAGCGGATTATGGAAGTCTACAGATGGAGGCGATACCTGGAAAAATCTTACTAACAATAAAGGTTTACCGAAAGGTGTAATTGGAAAAATTGGAGTTACCGTTTCGCCCGCAAATTCAAATCGTGTTTATGCTATTATTGAAGCTGAAGAAGGCGGTGTTTTCAGATCCGATAACGGCGGTGCTACCTGGCGTAAAATGAATGAAGATAGAAATCTTAGACAGCGTGCATGGTATTACACAAGAATTTATGCAGATACTAAAGATGCTGATAAAGTTTATGTTCTTAATGTTTCTTTCTGGAGATCGAAAGACGGCGGAAAATCTTTTGAGAGTATTTCAACACCTCATGGCGATCATCACGATTTATGGATTAATCCCGATAATCCCGATATTATGATAATAGGTGATGATGGCGGCGCTCAGGTAACAGTTGACGGAGGGAAATCATGGAGTACATATTATAATCAACCGACGGCACAATTTTACAGAGTAACAACCGATGATCATTTCCCTTACAGAATATACGGCGCACAACAGGATAACAGCACAGTTAGAATTTTCCATCGTACTGAAGGTGGAGGAATTGGAGAGCGTGATTGGGAAACAACAGCCGGAGCAGAAAGCGGATGGCTTGCACCGGATCCTAAAAATAATGATATAGTTTACGGCGGAAACTACGGCGGCTACATTGGAATGATGAATCATAATACAGGTGAAAGCAGAACTGTAAACGTCTGGCCGGATAACCCGATCGGGCACGGTGCCGAAGGAATGAAGTACCGTTTTCAGTGGAACTTCCCATTGATGTTTTCGATTCACGATCCGAACATTCTTTATGCTGCGGGTAATTTGCTTTTCAAAACCACCAATGGCGGAGAAAGCTGGACTGCCATTAGTCCCGACCTCACAAGAAATGATTCTACAAAATTAAAACCATCCGGCGGACCGATAACAAAAGACAATACAAGTGTTGAGTATTACTGTACAATCTTTGCTCTTGCAGAATCACCTTTAAAACAAGGAGTTATCTGGACGGGAAGCGATGACGGTCTTATTCATGTAACAACAAACAACGGAAGCAGCTGGAACAATGTTACACCTCCCAAAAATTTATTACCTGAATGGGCGCAAATAAACAGCATTGAGGCCGATCCATTTAACGAAGCCGGACTTTATGTAGCTGCAACACGGTACAAACTTGATGATTATTCGCCATACATTTTAAGAACAACCGATTTCGGTAAAACATGGAAAAAAATTACCAATGGAATCAATCAGAAACATTTTACAAGAGTAATAAGAGCAGATAAAATTAAGAAAGGATTACTCTTCGCCGGCACCGAGGAAGGAATCTATATTTCATTTAACGATGGTAATAACTGGCAGCCCTTCCAGCAAAATTTACCAATCGTTCCGATTACCGATCTTACAATTAAGAATGAAGATTTAATTGTTGCAACTCAGGGGCGATCTTTCTGGATTATTGATGATATCTCTCCGTTGCGGCAATTAACAGATGAAATAACTAAAAAGAATTATCACATTTATCAGCCTCGACAAACATGGAGAATTAGCGGTGGAGGAAGAAGCGATGAATTATTATCCGGCAAAAATTTACAGAGCGGTGTTATACTTTATTATTATTTCAAAGAAGCGCCGGATAGTAACTCCGTTGAGCTGAAATTCTACGACGCGAGCAATAAATTTATCACATCGTTCAAACCAAAGACTAAAGATAGATCTGTGGTAATTCCTATTAAGAAAGGTCTTAACAGGTTTATCTGGGATATGCGTTACAAAGAAGCCGAAAGATTTGACGGAATGATTATCTGGTCCCAGGGCGGATTGCGTGGACCTCTTGCAGTCCCGGGTAATTATTCTGCCGTGCTTATAAATGGAAAAGATTCAACAACAATCCCATTTGAAATAGTTAAGGATCCGCGCTCATCTTCAAGTATAGATGATTTGATAGCTCAATTTAATTTTGTTCTTTCCGGTCGCGATAAACTTACCGAAATTCATAATGCAATTAAACAGATTAGATCTATCCGCAAGCAGTTAAACGACATCAAAGAAAAATTCAAAGACAGAAAAGATTCCGATTCAATAAAAAAAGAGATTGAAAAGACAAACAAAGAACTTACATCAATCGAAGAAACTCTTTACCAAACAAAAAATAAAAGTCCGCAGGACCCGTTGAATTATCCTAACCGACTTAACGACAAGCTCGCATCACTTGTAAGCGATGTTGCTAACGGAGATTTTAGACCGACAGTTCAATCTGAAGAGCTTAAGAACGAATTCTTTGCAAAGATTGACGAACAGATTAAGAAATTGAAAAACATTATAGTAAATGAAATTCCGGTATTGAATAAGCTGATTAAAGAAGCAGAGTTACCGGCAATAATAATTGAATAACACTGAATATTACTTATAAATAATTAAACGGAGGGGAACATGAAGCGAATTTATTTTATAATGTTGCTGATTCTTTTTGTCTCTTATACTGAAAACTTCTTAGTATTTGCACAGACAGAAAAAGGTAAGTCAGTTGATAGCGTTGAAATTTCGTTTGATATATCGGGTAATGGTGATACAGGATTAGTTTTTGTTCACGGGTGGAGCTGCGATAAATCTTACTGGCAGAATCAAACAGAATTTTTTTCTGATAAATATAAAGTTGTTACGATTGATCTTGCCGGACATGGTAATTCCGGTTTGAACCGCAAAGATTATACAATGGAATTATTCGGCGATGATGTTGCCGCCGTTGTTAATCATCTTAAATTTAGTAAGGTAATATTGATCGGGCATTCGATGGGCGGGTCAGTTATTCTTGAAGCAGCTAAAAAATTGGGTAATAAAGTAATCGGAATTATCGGCGTTGACACATATCAGTCGTTTGTTGAGGATTGGACTTCTGAACAGAAGGATGGATTCCTGAAATCATTTAATGATAATTTCGTTCTAACTACACAAGGATTTGTCCGGTCAATGTTTCCACAGGATGCCGATACACTGATTGTAAAAAGAGTTGTGGATGATATGTCCTCGGCACCTCCGGAAGTTGCAGTTAGTGCAATGAGAAATTTATTCTATTACGATCCTATTCCAACTCTCCGGAATTTGAATCTTCCTCTTATTTCAATTAATTGCGATATGTATCCCGTATCTATTGAAGAAAATAAAAAATACGTTAAAGATTACGAAGTTAAGTTCATGAAAGGCGTTGGTCATTTTTTAATGCTGGAAAGACCGGATGAATTTAATAGATTTGTTTCAGAAGCAGTAAAAAAAATCTACGGTTTATAATTATCTGAATAATAAATATTCTTTTTAAATACTATGATAAAAGAGAACACCCTATTTATATTAGGCTCGGGAGCGAGTAAACCATATGGTTATCCTACTGGTGAAGAATTAATTAAAGAAATTAAAGATTATTTCCCTGTGTTTTTCAAGAAGTTATCAATTCCAGAGGAAAAAGAGGTTAATTATTCTTTAGCAAAGGAATTTGTATCAGAACTAATGATGGCACATGATAATATGATAGATTATTTTCTGGCAACATCAAAACCCCAAAACACAATTATTGGAAAAATGGCAATCTTATTTATAATTCACTTGAAAGAACAGATTAGTTTTAAAAAAGAAATTGAGGAAATTCCAAAGGATGATTGGTTTAGATTATTAATCAGAGAAATGACAAAACATTTGATAAAAGGTGACCAAGTAAAATATTTTCAAAACAATAAGGTTAATTTTATCACGTTTAATTATGATAGATTATTAGAACATTTTATGGGAAATACATTACAACATAAATTCTCAAGCACTAAAAGAGACGTGAAAGGATTAATGGGTAACATTCAAATTCTACACTTATTTGGACGTCTTCCCGAATTACCATGGGAAAACTTAGAAAGTGGACTAGAATATGGTGCTAATATAGATTATGAATATTTAAGAAATAATGCGGAAAGAATTAAAACTATTCATGAAAGAACAGTCGTTGACTATGAAAGAATTAATTTCTTAATAAGAAATGCAGATCGAATTTTTTTCTTAGGATTTGGATTCCACGAGGAGAACTTAGCTTTATTAAGCCTAGAAAAAAATATTTTTAAACCAACAAGCATTTATGCCACGGCGTTTGGAAACAATGATGAACAAATTGAAAAATTGAGCTTGCGCATATGCCCGGATATAATATATGATGGCTCACAATTTGGAATTAGAGTTAAAAAAATTATTGAACCGATAAAATCTCGAGAACTATTGGAGAAATACCTATAGATTATAAAAAAGAATTCCAACATTTCTTTTGTTTGAGAAAAATATTATTTAATTCTGTTGGTATATTCTTATGTTATAAAATCCGGATGAATTTAATGGCTTACTAAAAGAATCGATTGCAGAATTATTGAATAAATGAGAGTAGAGAAATGAAAAAGATATTTTTAATGGCATCACTATTATTGGCTGTTTCAATTATTACATCGCAGACAAGAAAAGATTATCCTATTCAGCCGGTTCCGTTTACACAGGTTCATATTACCGATGGATTCTGGTTCGATAGAATGGAAACCAACAGGACGGTTACAATTCCTTATGCAATTAAAATGAATGAGACAACCGGACGAGTAACAAATCTTGAAATTGCCGCTGGATTGCAGACGGGCGAGTATTGCACCCGCTACCCTTTCGACGATACCGATATTTATAAGGTAATTGAAGGCGCATCGTATTCTCTAATGCTTAAGCCGGATAAAGAATTAGAAAAAAAGTTAGATGAATTAATCGACATAATCGCAAAAGCACAGGAACCTGATGGATATATTTACAGCGCACGCACAAGTAAATCAGAAAAAATGAACCGGTCAATCGGTACCGAAAGGTGGTCTAACCTTCAATGGAGCCACGAACTCTATAATGCCGGACACATGTTCGAAGCTGCTGTTGCACATTTTATGGCAACGAACAAAAAATCATTTTTAACAATTGCGCTTAAATGTGCAGATCTGTTAGTAAAAGATTTTGGTCCAGGTAAAGTGCTGTTGCCTCCGGGTCATCAGGAAATTGAACTTGGGCTGGTTAAGTTATACAGATTAACCGGCGAAGAAAAATATCTTAACCTTGCAAAATACTTTTTAGATATAAGAGGTAAAGGGAAAGAACTTACCGGACGCGAATCCTGGGGAGAATATTCACAGGATCATAAACCCGTAATAGATCAGGACGAAGCCGTTGGTCATGCTGTGCGCGCTGCTTATATGTACTCTGCTATTGCAGATGTTGCTGCTCTTACCGGTGATGAAAGTTATGTTATAGCGTTAGATAAAATATGGGATAATGTCGTAAGTAAAAAAATATATCTAACCGGCGGACTCGGTGCAACGGGTTCCTGGGAAGGGTTTGGTCCAAATTACGATCTACCAAATGCAAGCGCATATAACGAAACATGTGCATCAATAGCTAATGTGTACTGGAATCATAGAATGTTTCTGCTAAAGGGTGACGGTAAGTATATCGATATTCTTGAGAGAACTTTATATAACGCACTGCTATCGGGAATTTCTATTAGCGGCGACAAATTTTTCTATCCCAATCCGCTCGAATCATTCGGTACTCATGAAAGAAGCAACTGGTTTGAATGTGCTTGCTGCCCGGGTAATGTTACAAGATTTATTGCTTCGGTTGCTAATTATATTTATGCGGTAAGAGATAAAGAAATTTTTGTGAACCTCTTTACCAACAATTTGTCCAATCTTAAAATTGATAATGATGATGTTATCTTAAATCAAAAAACAAAATATCCATGGGAAGGAAGAATAGTTCTTAATGTTAATCTTAAAAAACAGACTAAAGATTTTTCAATTAACCTTAGAATTCCCGGTTGGGCACAGGATGAAGTAGTTGCTTCGGACCTGTATAATTTTATTGATAAACCGAAAAAGCAAATATCGATTCTTGTAAATGGTAAACCTTACGAATTCAATATTGAAAAAGGATATGCAAAAATAAACAGGACCTGGAAGAACAATGATAAAATTGAATTGATACTTCCTATGGAAGTAAAGCGGATTGCTGCAAACAACAATGTAGAAGCCGATAGAGGCCGTATCGCTCTTCAACGCGGTCCGCTTGTTTATTGTGCAGAGGGAATTGATAACAATGATTACACAAGAAATATTTTAATCGGTAACGACACAAAATTCAGTACAAAGTTTCATTATAACCTTCTAAATGGTGTTGAAGTAATTACTGCAAAAGCATCCGGTGTTAAACTTGCAGACGATAAGAAGTTATTGATTAAGAAAAAACAAAACTTTATGGCAATACCATATTATGCATGGGCACATAGAGGCAAAACCGAAATGAGTGTGTGGATTGCAAATGATGAAACTGTTGTTCAGCCGTTATTCGGATCGGATCTTCTTACAAATGCAAAAATAACTTCATCGGCGGGAAAAAATCCCGAAGTAATTGCAGACCGGCTTGAACCCAAAAACTCTATTGACCACTCCTTCCCTTTTTTCCACTGGTGGCCTAATAAAGGAACAACAGAGTGGGTTCAAATCGATTTTCAAAAACCGGAAGAAATTTCACAAATGGATATCTATTGGTTTGACGATACAGGAATTGGAGAATGTAGAATTCCTTCTTCCTGGAAATTGTTTTATAAAGACGGCGATAAATGGAGGGACGTTTATACCGTTGATAAATATGGTGTTGATAAGGATAAATATAATAGTGTAATCTTTGAAACGGTAAGAACAAAATCTTTAAAAATAGAAATTCATTCGCAGACGAATTCTGCCGGCGGAATTCATGAAATAAAAATTAAATGAGAGGTTAATATGTACAGAGTATTAAATGATTTTCTTGATGATTGGAAGTATGAAAGTGAATCGACTCTTAAATTATTCGGTAACATTACTGATGATAAAAAGAATCAGAAAGTAACTCCTGACGGCAGATCACTCGGTTATCTTGCGTGGCATATTACACAAAGCTTACCGGAAATAATGCATCGAATAGGATTCAATTTTGAAATCTATAAAGAACAGGTACCTGAACCGGAAAAGTTTTCTGAAGTAATTTCTTTTTACAAACTCTATTCTGAGCAGATATTCAATCAAGTAAAAGAGAAATGGACTGATGAAATACTTGTTGAAGAAACCGATATGTACGGTGAAACATGGAAGATGGGCAAGGTGTTATCAATGCTGGTTATTCATCAGGCACATCACCGCGCGCAGATGACTATTTTAATGAGACAAGCCGGATTACAAGTAACCGGAGTATATGGTCCTTCGCGCGAGGAATGGGCGGCTATGGGAATGGAACCACAATTGTAGTTACATGGATACTTTTTAATTTGATTTAGTGATGTAAAGAGTTTAAAATTCGATCGAGTGTGTGTGTCCTATAGATGAAAATACTAATATTACTTTTAATTCAGACTTCCTTTCTATTTAGTCAGGCAAATCTAGATAGCTTGATGAAAAGCATTTCCACCAAACCGGATACTGCGCGGGCAAGAATCTTAAATGATTATGCATGGATAAATAGAAGTAAAGACCCCAACTCTGCCCTTAAAAGCACCGAAGAAGCATTAAAGATTGCAAGAGGAATTAACAATAAAAGTATTCAAGCTCGTTCATTGAATTTAATGGGTGTTATTTACAGGAATCTTGGTAACTACGACAAATCTATAAGCGTTTATACTAATGCTCTTCGAATTGCAGAAGAAGTAAAAGACTCCGTCCAGATTGCTTATTCATACAATAACTTAGGAGGAATATACAGACTGCAAGGTAACAATACACTTGCACTTGAATATATTCTGAAAGCACTTTCCGTTTTTGAAAATCTAAAACATAAAGAAGGAATGTCCTTCTGCACAATTAACATCGGTTTGATTTACCGGCGGCAGGGAAATTATGTAAAAGCTCTTGAATACCTTTATTATACATTACGCTTAAGAGAAGAAATAAACGATAGACCCGGCAAAGCGTTGGCATTAAATCTTATTGCAGAAGTTCATTTTGATCTCGGAGAGTTTAACGCTGCGTTAAAACACTATCTTGAAGTTGAAAAAGAATATCAAGCGGTAGATGATAAAAAAGGTCTTGCCGCTGCATGGGGAGGAATTGCCGGCGTCTATTATGAACAAAAAAACTATCAAATTGCACTTGAATACAGAAAAAAATCCTTAGAATTAGCTACAAAGATTAATTATCTGGAGGGACAGGTTCATAATCATATTAATCTTGGATTGATCTATGCACAGTTGAAAAATTTTCAGCAAGCTGATTTAGAATTTGCAGAAGCTCTTAAAATTGCGAACAGCATGAAAGAAATTTATGTGCAAATAGATACTTATAAAAATTTTGCTAAATACAACGAGATGAAAAATAATTATAAGGAGGCGCTTTTATATTTCAAAAAATATACAACGTTAAAAGACTCAATAATGAAACAGGAAAATATTGCATTGATAACGGAAATGGAGGCAATTTATAAGAGCGAAAGAGCCGAAAAAGAAAAAACAGTTCTTATGAAAGATCTTGAACTTAGGGAAAAGCAGACAAATTATTTGATAATTATACTTCTATTAATTGTTGTAATGGTTGTAATTATATATAGCAGATATCTCTCCAAAAAAGCAGCAAATAAAAAACTACAGGAGTTGAATGCGGTTAAAGATACGTTCTTCAGATTAATTGCACACGATCTCAAAACGCCATTCAATGCAATTTTCGGCTATACAGAAATGTTAAAGGAGGATTTTGCAAGTCTATCCGAAGTGGAAAAGTTGAAGTATATTAATGATATTGGAAGAGCAGCCAAACAAAGCTACCAGCTTCTGGAAAACCTGTTGATGTGGTCTCAGTCAGAATCCGGCAGAATCGAGTTTAATCCGCAAAATCTAAATCTCAAACTCATTATTCTGGAAAGTAAAGAATTGTTAATGCCGGCTGCTAAAAATAAAAATATAGAAATCGCAGTTGAGTGCGATGATAATCTTACAGTTATTGCAGATCTGCAAATGTTAACCACAATCTTCCGTAATCTTATTTCAAATGCAATTAAGTTTACATATCCGGGCGGTAATGTTACTATTAAAGCGATAGATGAACAGAAGGATGTAAGAATATTTGTAAAAGATAACGGAATGGGAATGAGCGAGGAAACGGTTAAAAGATTATTCAAGCTGAATGAGGTTAGTACTTTTAACGGAACCCAGGGTGAAAAAGGAACAGGACTTGGACTAATTTTATGCAAGGAATTTATTAGTCTTCACAAAGGTAAAATAGAAGTTAAGAGCGAACCGGCTAAAGGAAGCACATTTATCTTTACTATTCCTAAATAAGTATTGCCTTTCTAATAAGGACTAATTTACATTTCTAACATCTAAGCACTTTTTCTTATATTTGCGCACAAAAATTCGAGGTGTAACATCGCAAAAGGACAAAACGATACCGTTGAAAAAATTGTTTCTCTTGCAAAAAGAAGAGGCTTTGTTTTTCAATCGAGCGAAATTTATGGCGGACTTAACGGCTGCTGGGATTATGGTCCGTTAGGAGTTGAACTTCTTAAGAATATAAAAGAAGAATGGTGGAAATCCATGACCTACCGCGACGATGTTGAAGGTCTGGACGCTTCCATACTTATGCATCCCCGCGTTTGGGAAGCGAGCGGACATGTGGAAAACTTCACCGATCCTATGATCGATTGTAAACAATGTAAAGCAAGATTCCGTCTTGA
>JAGVBL010000294.1 GCA_020059785.1 Ignavibacteriales bacterium
GCCAAAAGATTTTGCATAACCGTAAGTTGGCAGTGAATGATTTGTACCGGATGAATAGTCGCCGGCACTTTCCGGTGAATAATTACCAATAAAGACCGAACCGGCATTTTTAATTTTATCAAGAGAGTTTTCAGCCCGGTTAAAATTCATTATTAAATGTTCGGGTGCATATTTATTACTCATCTCAATTGCTTCATTAATATTGTTCACAACCAGAATAAATGAAGACTTCAATGATTGTTTGACAATAGATCTTCTTGGTAATTGTTTTATCTGCATATTAATCTGTTCTTTAACCGATTCAGCAAATTCCGAATCTGATGTTATTAAAATTACCTGTGAGTCTTTTCCGTGTTCTGATTGTGAAAGAAGATCTGCAGCAACATAAACGGGGTTGGCGGATTGGTCAGCAACAATCAATAATTCGCTTGGACCGGCGGGCATATCAATCGCACAACCATCAGGATCAATACTAACCAGTGATTTTGCAGCGGTTACATATTGATTACCGGGGCCAAAAATCTTGTCAACTTTCCTTACTCTTTCCGTGCCATAAGCCATCATTGCAATTGCCTGTGCACCACCAACCTTGTAAATTTCATCAATACCTAAATACTCAGCAGTATATAAGAAGGCGTCATTCAATTTCTTTCCAATGCACGGAGAACATAGAACAATTCTTTTACATCCGGCAATCTTTGCCGGAATTGCAAGCATCAGAATTGTTGAAATGAGCACTGCACTTCCACCGGGGATGTATAATCCAACATTTTCTATAGATGTAAATTTTCTTCCGCATAATACTCCTTTTACCGTTTCAATCGAATATTCACGGGGAATTTGCTCTCTATGAAATTTTTCGATGTTTCTTGCACTTAGACTAACTGCCTCTTTTAATTCATTCGAAATTTTTTTAACTGAATCAGTTAATTCTTTTTCGGAAACTCTTATAGAATCGCCGGTAAACCTGTCATATTTTCTTGAATAATTAATTACTGCTCTATCGCCTCTTTGTTTAACATCTCTTATGATTGGTTCAACTACTTTATATGCAGCATTATTATCAATGGAAGGACGACTGAATAATTCTTCAATTTTTCTTCTGCTTATTCTGTTGTTAAAATAAATTTTCATAGTATTATATTTTCAATTGGTAAAAGCAATATGCCTGATGCGCCGGCATCCTTTAATTGTTGATGTATCTTCCAGAAATGTTCCGATTGAATTACTGCATGAACGGCAATCATATTCTCATCAGCAAGCGGAAGAATTGTAGGGCTGCTTAATGATGGAACTATCTTTTTAATTTTATCGAGAGCTCCCTTCGGTGCATTCATCATTAGGTATTTTGATTTTTTTGCATTTAGAGCTGAATCAATTCTATTAAGTAAATCATTCAACTCGGAATTCTTTCGTGGATCGAGCTGGATATCCTTATTAACAATTAAAACGGATTCAAAGGAATAGACATCAAAAGATTTCTTCAATTTGTTGAACTTGAGAGTATTTCCTGTAGAGACCAAATCGAATATAATATCTGCAACCCCCAATGATGGTGCAATTTCTACTGATCCGCTAATTTCTACTACATCCGCATTAATTCTATTTTCAGTAAGAAATTTTTTTAACAGATTAGGAAAGGATGTAGCAATCCTGAGACCATTTAGTTGATTAAATTCACTAATCTTCTTCTCCTCCGGTGCAGCAATAGATAGATTGCATTTACCATAACCAAGTTTGCGTAGTATTTGAACATCAGACTTTTTTTCATATAGAACATCCTCTCCAACAACGCCGATATCTGCAACACCGTCATTAACATATTCGGGAATATCATCATCACGTAAGAAGAGAATATCGAGCGAGTAATTTCTAGCTGTAATGATAAGTCGTTCTGAATAATCCTCAATCTCCAATCCGCAATTTCTCAGGAGAGATAACGACTTTTCAGTAAGTCTTCCATTCTTTTGAATAGCGAGTTTCAAGTGTCCATTGAGCATAATAACTCCATAAAACAAAAAACCCCGACAAGCGCCGGGGTTCTCAATTATAAATATGTTAATTTATTTAAAGTATACCAACGCCTCTAAAAGGATATTGACAATGATGATGGTGCTGTGTATTCAGTTTTATATTCATTTTTTTTCTTTAAGTTTGGTTGCAAACATACAAAAATTTATTTTTCTTGCAAAGAAAAATTCTAAAATAATATGAAATCATTTTTCGTTTCCGATCTTCACGGAAAAACTGATCGCTATACTAAACTTTTTAGTGCTATAGGAAATGAAAAACCTTCTATTGTATTGCTTGGCGGTGACCTACTTCCCCACAGTTATCTCCATTCCAATTTTATTGAGGATTTTCTTGTAAAAAATTTTATTGAATTGAAATCTGAAATGCAAAATCATTATCCTAAAATTCTATTGATACTTGGTAATGATGATGCAAAATCAGAAGAGAAAAAGATAATAAATTATTCTTCCGAAGGATTATGGGATTATGTTCATTTTAAAACAGTAGGAATCAATAACGTGAGAATTTCCGGTTATTCATATACACCACCATCACCTTTTCTACTTAAAGATTGGGAGAGATATGATGTATCGAGATATGTTGACCCGGGCTGCATATCACCTGAAGAAGGTAAAAGAACAGTGGAAATATCATCTGATGAAAAAAAATATTCCACTATTGAAAAGGATCTCGAAATATTATTCGGCACAATGAATGTGAATAATGATATTATTTTATTTCACGGTCCGCCTTACAAAAC
>JAGVBL010000152.1 GCA_020059785.1 Ignavibacteriales bacterium
AATTTGTACGGCTCTCCAGCTAACTAATTTTTATCAGGATGTATCAATTGATATTATAAAGGGGAGAATTTATATACCATTAGATGAAATGAAATCCTTTGGAGTAGATGAAAATGCATTTGAGTTAAAAAAAATAATACTAACTTTAAAACGCTTTTAATGCATCAGGTTGAAAGGACATCCGGATTGTTTTTAGAAGGCTGGAAATTAATCCCTTTCTTGCCAGATAACTTGAAGAAACAGATTATTATGACGATTTTAGGCGGAGAAGAAATACTTAGGAAAATAAAAATAATGGACTATAATGTTTTAGAAATTAGACCAGAGTTAAGAAAACTTGATTTCATAAAAATATTTTTCAAAGCAAATTTCAAAAAATGGTAGATCAATCCAAACAGATAGCAAAAGAAAGTAAGAGCAGTTTCTATTATGCATTCAGTCTGCTTTCACCGGAAAAACGGGATGCGATGAATACCGTTTATGCATTTTGCAGAAAAACCGATGATATTGTTGATGAGGGATTTGAACCGGATGATATTAAATATGAAAGGTTGAGAAAATGGCGCATGGAATTTGAAAAAGCAATTTATGGTAGGTCGGATTATCATTTGTTGAATAAGGTGGCAGCAATTATTAAGCAATTTAATATCCCCATAGAGCATTTCTTTGAATTAATTGTTGGAATGGAGATGGATCTCCAGCGGAAACGTTACTTAAGTTTTGACGACCTTATTGAATATTGTTATAAGGTTGCATCCACTGTTGGGTTAATGTGCATAGAAATTTTTGGATACAAGAATCGTTCTACAAAAGATTATGCTATTAATCTTGGCCTGGCAATGCAGCTAACAAATATTATCAGAGATGTTGGTAAGGATTCTGAATCAGGTAGAATTTATATTCCGCAAAAGGATCTTGAGCAGTTTAACTATTCAGAGAGCGATTTATTCTTGAAAAAATATAATTCCAATTTCAAAGCACTAATGAATTTTGAAGCTGAGAGAGCTAGAACTTATTTTGATAAAGCAAATCACTCCCTCTATTTTGAAGATAAACCGGCAATGTTTCCGGCAAGAGCTATGCAGCATATTTATTCAAAACTTCTGCAGAAAATTGAGAAGTCGAACTACGATGTATTAAACAAAAAAATCAAAGTCAGTAAATTCCAAAAAGTTGCAATCTCTGTTGGTGTCTGGGCAAAATATAGTCTAGTTTACTAATGAAGAAAATACTTGTTATTGGCGGTGGTTTTGCCGGTTTAGCATCTTCTGTTTACCTCGCAAATCAAAATTATAAAGTTACACTTGTAGAATCTTCTCCTAAATTTGGGGGAAGAGCTTATTCCATTTCCAACGAGAAGTTTAATGACCATTATGATAATGGTCAGCATATTATGATGGGTTGTTATAAGGAAACTCTAAATTATCTATCCGTAATTAATTCAACTAATCTTTTAGAGTTTCCACCTTCCCTGTCAATAAATTTTGTTAAACGGGGCGGTTCATTATTCCAATTGAAATCCTTTCAAAAATTATATCCATTTAACCTATTAGAGGCAATAATACATTTCAAAGCTTTAGGGATGAAATCTAGAATTAAGATTATTGATTTCTTCCTGGATTTATTATGCTGCTACTCGTGCGATCTTAAAGATAAAACTGTAATTCAATGGTTAACTGAAAAAAGACAAACTCCAGAATCAATAAAAAATTTTTGGGAAATATTAGTTGTAGGTGCATTAAATACTTCTATTGAAAAAGCATCGGCTCAGATATTCGCAGAAATTTTAAAGAGGATCTTTTTTGATGGAACATCTTCTTCATCTATTGTTATTTCAAAAGTGGGATTTAGTCAATTATATGTTGAGCCTTCAATTAAGTTCTTACTGGAAAAAGGTTCAGACATTACTTTCTCCGAATCAATAAATAAGTTTGTTGCTAAGGATAATAGAATTATTAGTGTTGAGAGTACTAAAAGGAACTACACAGATTTTGATTATGTCATATCAGCAGTTCCTGTTTATTCCTTAGCAAGAATTTTAGAGAAATCCAGTATTATAAATGTTAGACTACCGGTACTTAATTACTCAACTATATTAAATGTCCATCTCTGGTTGACAGAGAATCGATTCCAGGAACGGTTTTACGGCTTACTGGATTCAAATATACATTGGGTATTTAATCACGGAGGGCATATCTCAATAACAATTAGTAATGCAGATGCATATAAAAGCTATTCCGAAAAGGAAATTCTCGATTTGATATGTTCGGATTTAGAGATATTTTTTCCTATATTCAATTCAAGTTTAGTAGAAGATTTTAAGGTCATTAGAGAAAAACGTGCTACGTTTGTTCCGGATTCCAAATCAATCATTGACAGGGAAGAGATTGAGGTGCCTTTTGAAAATTTGATTCTGGCTGGTGATTATACTATTCCAACTTTACCGTCAACAATTGAAAGTGCGGTTTTGAGTGCTCATAATGCAAAGGAAAAAATATTAAATCAAATCGGACATCTGTAAGCATCTGAATATAAATAAACAAATCTAATTCATTTTATCACGGAGGAATTATGTCCGGATTAAAACTAAAACTTCAAGAAAAAATTCAGGTTGAAAAACCTAGAACTGAAAAGCTTCTTAAAGAATATGCCAATGTAAAAGTTGACGAAGTAAACATTGGCCAAATAATTGGCGGAATGAGAGATATAAAAAGTTTAGTAACGGATGTTTCATATCTCGATCCATTTGAGGGGATTCGATTCAGAGGTTTAACGATCCCGGAAGTATTTGAGAAATTACCAAAAGATGCCGGCAATGAAATGCCGTCAGTTGAAGGATTCTTTTATTTTCTATTAACTGGCGACATACCCACTACCAAGGAAGTTGATGAAGTAAAAGAGGAATTTAATTCAAGAAGTAAAGTGCCGGATTTTGTTTTCAATATTTTAAAATCGATGCCGGCAGACTCACATCCGATGACAATGTTTTCTGCAGCAATTCTTTCTATGAACAAAGATTCTCTATTCGTAAAGAAATATCATGAGGGTGTTAAGAAAGCGGTTTACTGGGAATATTATTATGAAGATGCTATGAATCTTCTTGCTAAATTACCGGAGATAGCTGCATTTATTTATCGACTTAAATATAGAAACGGTGATATAATTCCACCGGATCCAAAGCTTGATTTTGGTGCTAATTTTGCTCACATGATGGGAATTTCTAAACCATACGATGAAGTAGCAAGAATGTATTTTATTCTTCATAGTGATCATGAAAGCGGAAATGTAAGCGCTCATACAGGTCATTTAGTTGCAAGTGCATTATCAGATATATTTTATGCAATAAGTGCAATGTTAAACGGTTTAGCCGGTCCGTTGCACGGCTTAGCAAATGAAGAAGTATTAAGATGGTTACATGGCGTTATGGAAAAAATGGGTGGTAAAGTTCCAACAGAAGAAGAAATGAAAAATTTTGTTTATGAAACATTAAAGACTGGTGTAATTCCGGGTTACGGTCATGCTGTGCTTAGAAAAACAGATCCACGTTACATGGCTCAGAGAGAGTTTTGCTTAAAACACTTACCGAATGACACATTATTTAAGTATGTCGATTTACTCTTCAAGGTAGTTCCGCCAATATTACTTGAACAGGGTAAAGCAAAAAATCCATGGCCGAATGTTGATGCTCAGTCGGGTGTTATTCAATGGTATTACGGCGTTAAGGAATATGAATTCTACACAGTTCTTTTTGGAATCGGAAGAGCATTAGGAGTATGCAGTAATATTATCTGGGCACGAGCATTGGGTTATCCAATCGAAAGACCTAAATCATTAACAACTGCAATGCTCGAAGAAGTTGCATTTGGCAAAAAGTAATTAGGTTCTTAAATTTCTTGTTGGAAAGGGTGAATTTAAATTCACCCTTTTCTATTTTCACTAAAAGTAGAAATACATGGATAAAAAAATATTATATATTATCGCAGCACTGGCAATTCTAATTACTGTAACTGCTGTGGTAGTAGTTCAAAAAATATCTACGATAACAAATCATACACCTCAAGAGATAATAGTTCATCTTAATAACGAACACAGAGTATTTAATCCACCGGTTCCTCAAACTATTGATTTTTGTGGTGAAAAAGTTCCGCTTAATGATTTTGATGTAAATGAAAGAATGGAACGAGAATTACTGGTTAATGTGCATTGGTCCTCTGCAACAATTTTATACCTTAAGAGAGCAAATCGCTGGTTCCCAGTTATAGAACCAATATTAAAGAATAATGGAATTCCAAATGATTTTAAGTACTTGGCTGTAATTGAAAGTGGACTTACAAATGTAGTTTCTCCAGCCGGAGCTGCAGGATTCTGGCAATTAATGCCCCAGGTTGCAAGAAATTATGGATTAGAAGTTAGTGATAAGGTTGATGAAAGGTATAATCTAGAAAAAGCAACACAAGCTGCGTGTAAGTATTTGAAAGAAGCTTATTCAAAATATAGAAATTGGACAATGGCTGCTGCTTCTTACAATTTTGGGATGAATGGAATTGATAAACAAATCGGCAGACAAAAATCCCGCAGTTATTATAATTTGTTTTTAGTAGAAGAAACTAACAGATTCGTTTTTAGACTTCTGGCAATTAAAGAAATTTTTACTGATCCATGGAAATACGGTTTCACTCTAAATGAAGAAGATCTTTATAAACCGATAAAAACAAATAAGGTAGCAGTTAAGAAGGAATTAAAGGATTTAGCTCTATTTGCAATGGAAGAAGGGATTAATTATAAAATTTTGAAGATATTCAATCCATGGCTAAGAGATAATATCTTACCAAATCCCGGTAGAAAAACATATTATATCGAAATTCCTGAAGATGGCGAGATTGAAATTTTAAGTGAGTAAAATATTTTTTAAATAGTTGATAAAATTTGATAGACATGTTGAGAATTTTTTTTATTTTTGATTCCAACATTTTCTATCCAAAAATTGATCTAACATGCCCTTCAAAAAAAAAGTAAAATATATTTTCATTACCGGTGGAGTAGTATCATCCTTGGGAAAAGGGATTACAGCTTCATCAATAGGATTATTACTCAAACTGCGTGGATATAGCGTTACAATCCAGAAATTCGATCCTTACATTAATGTTGACCCCGGTACTATGAATCCCTTTCAACATGGCGAAGTATATGTAACAGACGATGGAGCCGAAACTGATTTAGACCTGGGGCATTACGAGAGATTTCTGGATGTCGATATGTCACGCTCTAATAACACAACTACCGGACAGGTTTATGAAGAAGTTATTACACGCGAGCGTAGAGGTGACTTCTTGGGCGCCACTGTCCAAGTTATTCCGCATATAACCGATGAGATTAAAAAAAGAATGAAAGCACTCGGAGAGAGCGGTAAATATGATATTATTATAACTGAAATTGGCGGTACTGTCGGTGATATTGAAAGCTTACCTTTTATTGAAGCAATGCGGCAGATTATGCTTGAGATGGGACGCAAAAATGCAATAAGTGTTCATGTTACATTAGTCCCTTATATCAGTTCCGCCGGTGAAATGAAAACAAAACCAACTCAGCACAGTGTTAAAAATCTGCTTGAATTAGGAATCCAACCTAACATTTTAGTCTGCAGATCCGAAGGAAAATTAGCAAAAGATATTAGAGAAAAAATTGCTCTTTTTACAAACGTTCCTTCAGAAGCTGTATTTTCTGCACACGATTGTTCAACAATTTACGAAGTTCCGCTTGTTTTATTTAATCAGAATATGGATAGCATAATTCTCGAAAGATTGAAATTGCCGGATATTAATATTCATCTTGATGAATGGACAAGTTTTGTTGAGAAGATTAAAAATCCTACTGATACTGTAAAGATTGCTGTCTGCGGAAAATATGTAGAAAATAAGGATGCTTACAAAAGTATTTCCGAAGCATTTGTTCATGCCGGTGCAGAAAATGGAGTAAAAGTTGTTGCTGATTTTATAAGCTCAGAAGAAATTGAAGATAAAGGTCCGGAAACTATTCTGAAAAATTACCATGGACTATTAATACCGGGTGGATTTGGAGAGCGGGGAATTGAAGGTAAAATCTCTGCAATTAAATATGCGCGGGAAAATAAAATTCCTTTTTTTGGTATTTGCCTTGGTTTACAATGTGCAGTAATTGAGTATGCAAGAAATGTATGTGGAATTAAGAAAGCCAACAGTGCAGAATTTACAAAGAATAATAGCTTCAATGTAATTCATATTATGCCGGAGCAGATTAAAGTAAAAGTAAAAGGAGCTTCAATGCGGCTTGGTGCATATCCATGTGTATTAAAAAAGAAAACTCTTGCATTCGAAGCTTATAAGAAACCTAAAATATCTGAACGGCACCGTCATCGTTACGAAGTAAATAATAAATTTAGAAATCAGTTAGAAGAATCTGGAATGATCTTTAGTGGATTATCGCCTGATGAAAAATTGGTTGAAATGATTGAGATCCCAGATCATCCATGGTTTGTTGGATGCCAGTTTCACCC
>JAGVBL010000415.1 GCA_020059785.1 Ignavibacteriales bacterium
CCATACATGTGTCTTCATCCATAACAACGAATCCCCCGGAACCCATCATAGCGCCAACATTTTTTAGTGATTCATAATCTACTTCGGTATCCATAACAGAACCCGGTAAGCAACCGCCAGAAGGACCGCCGATCTGCACGGCTTTGAATTTTTTATTATCGGGTATTCCACCACCTATATCGAATACAACTTCTTTAAGTGTAATTCCCATTGGAATTTCAACTAATCCACTGTTAGCGATTTTACCGCTTAACGCAAAAACTTTTGTACCTTTGCTTTTTTTAGTACCAAGCGAAGAAAACCATTCAGAACCTTTGTTGATAATGGTAGCAACATTAGCAAACGTTTCAACATTATTTATTACTGTCGGTTTTCCCCATAATCCAGCGTCGGTTGGATAAGGGGGTCGTGGACGAGGCATTCCCCTTTTACCTTCTATTGATGCAATTAAAGCGGTTTCTTCACCACAAACAAAAGCTCCTGCACCTTTTTTAATCTTAAGTTCAAAATCAAAATCGCTGTTCAGAATATTTTTGCCAAGCAAACCATATTCTTTGCATTTTTCTATTGTGTTTTGAAGACGTTCAATTGCAAGCGGATATTCTGCTCTACAATAAATATAACCGGACGAAGCTCCAATAGCATAACAGCCAATAATCATTCCTTCTACAACTTTATAGGGATCACTTTCAAGAACAGAACGATCCATAAATGCACCAGGGTCACCTTCATCAGCATTACAAATAATATATTTTGTTTCCGATTCTTTTTTATGTGCCATTTCCCATTTTAATCCGGTTAGAAATCCTCCACCGCCTCTTCCGCGCAAACCGCTATCTTTTACTTCGTTCACAACTTTTTCCGGTGTTAGAATTCTCAACGCCTTATCCAATGCTTTGAATCCACCCCGCGAAATGTATTCATCAATAGAAAGTGGATTGACTATACCGCAGTTTTCAAGAACAACTTTCAACTGTCTTTTGAAAAACGGATGGTCGCTAATCGCCGGGACATTTTCTGTTCCTTTACCAAAAGAACCAAGTAATTTTTTCTTATAAATCCCTTTATCAATTAAAGTAGTCTTAACAAGTTCCTGAATATCCTTTGGCATAATTTCGCAGTAAGAAATTCTTTCTCCCCCGGGAAGTTTAACATCTACAATTGGTTCTTTTGCACAATAACCGATACAACCGGTGGGAACAATTAATGCATCAATTTTATTTTTTGTTAATTCTTCTTCAATAGCTTTTCTAACTTTATCGGCTCCCGATGCCAATCCGCAAGTTCCCATACCAATAAAAATTACTGGAACTGAACTGCTTTCATATTTAATAGATTTATTTAGTTCAGCAAACTTACTTGTACAGACTTCATCTTTATGGCATAATGGACCGTCGATGCAGCATGCAATAAATTGTTCGCATGGTGTTTCGCTAGAATGCCAGCATTGTTCGCAGCATTTTTCGTTAAAAGTTTTCATTCAGCACTCACTTGTATTTCTTTTTCTTGCTTAATCGATTCTTCTTTTTTGTATTTACTAATTATTTTTGAAATTTCTTTTATAGAGACTCTTCCATAATACTCATCATTAATATTTATAACTGGAGCAATACTGCATGCCCCAATACATGCAACTGTTTCTAGTGTAAAGAGTTTATCGCGTGTGGTTTGTCCTGCACAAATTCCCAATTCATTCTCAAGCGCAATTAAAATATTAGCCGAATTTTTTACATGGCATGCAGTACCTCTACAAACACGGATTATGTTTTTCCCAAGCGGTGTTAAACGGAACTGATTGTAAAATGTAGCCACTCCATAAACACTGCTCAAAGGAATACATAAATGGTTTGAGATTTCCTTTAATGATTTTTCAGGTAGGTAACCATATACATCCTGAATATCTTGAAGTATCGGGATTAGGTTACTTCTTTCAAATTTCGGGTATTTTTCAAAAATATGACTGTGCATCTTCTTCTCATAATATTTGTTTTCCCAATTAAATCTAATTGTATGCCAATTTTGTAACTCTTATTAGTTTCGAATTTAAGCGAGATAACGATATCTTATATTAAAACACTAAAAAAGATTCCTAAGTATGAGAAATGAATTCTTTGATTTTTGAATAAAAACAAAGATTAGCAATCTTATTCTATTTCCTTTTATTCAATTTTTAGTAAGTTAGAAAGCAATTAATTGAGAATTATGGAAAGATTCGAGATAGGAAATATTACTCAAAAGAAATGGGCAGCCTGGATATCACTTACAGTTGGTATCCTGATGTTTATTTCAAAGATAACAGCTTATTTAATAACAGGTTCAACAGCCATCTTTTCTGATGCAGCAGAATCGGTTGTTCACGTAGCTGCTACATCAATGGCACTATTCAGTATTTATTTGAGTTCAAAACCGGCCGATGAAACTCATCTATATGGTCACGGTAATATTGAATATTTTTCTGCAGGAATGGAAGGATTTTTAATTATTGTTGCTGCAATTACAATTATCTACAGTTCTACAATAGATCTAATTGAAGGAGTAACTACTCAAAAGCTTTCTACAGGTACAACAATAATTGGAATAGCCGGTTTAGTAAATCTTGTTCTTGGAATTTATCTTGTTAAAAAAGGTAAGCAAACTAACTCTTTAACTCTTATTGCTGATGGTAAACACGTTCTTACAGATTCCTACACAAGTATTGGGGTTGTAATAGGATTAATATTAGTAATTATAACCGGCTATTTGATACTCGATCCTTTAATTGCAATTCTTGTTGCACTTAATATTCTATTTACTGGATACAAGTTGATTCGTGAATCGGTAGGCGGTTTGATGCAAGAAACAGATCAGACAGTTCTAAATTCTATTTCAAATTTGTTCGCTAATATCAGAAAAGAATACTGGATTGATATTCATCATCTCAAGTTTAGAAAATCCGGTGAAATAATTTTTGCGGATTTTCATCTGATTCTTCCCTATTATTTTACAATAGAACAGTCTCATCATGAAGAAACATACATAAGAGATTCACTTAGACAACTTTTTCCTAATGCCGGTATTAGAGTCCATATGGATTACTGCAAACCGGACTGCTGCAAATTTTGCAATTATACAGAATGCAACGTACGCAAAGATGAAAAGAAAAAAGATTTTGAATGGAATGCTATAAAATTTATTGGCGATCCAGTCTATTTATAAAATACTCTTTAATTGTAATTCGGCATCCTTCTTAATTACTATCTCTTCCATTTCCTTTTTATACTTTTTTAATTTATCTGCAAGATTAAAATTAGATGTTGACAGAATTTGTAATGCTAATAGAGCAGCATTCTTCGCTCCATCAACAGCAACGGTTGCAACAGGAACACCTGGAGGCATTTGAACAATAGACAGTAAAGAATCGAACCCGTTTAATGCACCACTTTTAAGAGGAACTCCAATAACAGGTAAAGCTGTATATGAAGCAACAACACCCGGTAGATGAGCCGCTAATCCAGCACCTGCTATAAAAACTTTAATCCCTTTTTTTTCTGATTCTTCCACAAAATATTTTAATTGTGAGGGTACACGATGTGCAGATAAAATTCTCATTTCGTATTGAATGCTAAATTCTTTTAAAACCTCAGCAGCTTTATTCATTACCTGTAAATCGGAATCACTACCCATTACTATTGCAATTAAAGGATTATTCTGGTTCATTTTAAATCCCATTTTTGAATTGAAAGATAATAAAAAAGCAGAGCCGGGGAAACTCTGCTTAAAAAGAAGTTCCATACTTATTTCCTTGTAATCGATCCAACACCGGAAACATTTGTCTTTGTATTTTGTGGATTTCCATAATAATCAATGGAACCAACACCGGAAACAGTAGCATCTAAAAATTCTTTTGCATGAACAGATGCGCTTGCAGCCCCACTAACAGAAATGTAAACTTTATTTGCAATTAAAGAACGTGCATTTATACTGCCTGCACCTGATAGGTCACCATAGAATTTTTCAACCTCACCTTCCAGTTCAATACTTCCCGCACCGGATAGATCAACTTCAAACCTGTCCGTATTAATTCCAATTACTTCTATGTCATTGGCACCGGAACAATCAATCGAGGTTAAATCTCTTGTAGTAATTTCTATAAGTAATTCCTTTCTGGGTGAAAGATTCTTTTTGTTATCAATTACAAGAGTATTACCTTTTACTTTTGTTCTTATAAGTGAAAGCAAATTTTCTTCAGCTTTAATACGTAAAGAAGGAGATTCACCAACTTTTATTTTAATAGAATAAGCTCCCGAAGCATCAATTTTAGTAAATTCTGACACATTCCTATTTTCAGTTTTTACCCGTCCATTTCCTCTTACCCCCCAGAAAGTGCAGCTGGTTATAACGAATGATGTAATCAGAAACATCAAAGCAATACGAAGTTTCATCTTAATTTCTCCGACTTTTTGTTCTTTTAGACGCCAATTATTGATGTTATGTTACAAAATATTAAAAAATATTTCCATAGAATACCTCTAAACGATAAGATAATTTGAGAAATTTTTAATTTATTTATTAGATTACATATCAAATTATTAGTCCTGATATGACAAACGAAGAGTTAAATAATCTTCAAGCAGAAGCATATGATCATTTATGGCACGGAAGATATCGTCTGGCCTTAAATGCAGCTATAAAATTATGTGAAATAAGACCAAACGATAGTGAAGCTGTAATATGTGCTGCATGGGCTTATCTTGAAAATGGAAATCCATCCAAAGCAATGGAATATGCTAATCTTGCTGTTGAACTTAAAGGGGATTCGCCACGTACAAGATTCTTTAGAGCCTATCTTTTAACACGAATGAGTATATACGAAGGAGCCATTGCCGATATTGGTAAAAATATCGATAAGGAGAAAGAATTATTAAGCTGGACGTTAATTACAAAGGCACGTGCATATGCAGGATTAAAAAAATTTGATGAGGCAATTCAATCTCTAGACAACGCTTACCTTTTAACTTCTTCAAATCAAAAAATTCTAAAAGAACAAAAAGAATGGTTTATAAAAGCAAAAAAAAGATTCTCAAATGAATATGAACTAAATTCAAAAAACATAACAGATTTTATTGCCGACGGCAAAGAAGCAATTAAAGCAAAAGAATACTGGTTCGCACTTTTTACTGCACAAAAAGTACTGGCGCAGGATAAATTTAAAAATGATAAACTTGATGCCGCACTTCTGGAAATTGAAGCATTATATTTATTATTTCAGTACAGACCGGCTTATCAAAAAGCACTAAACCTAAAAAACAAGTATAAAGACCATGAAAAATTTAATCTGATATTTAATTCGCTTCAAAAATTTGTAAATAATGAGGAAGAAACTGAAAAGGAGATTTCACCGCTTAGGAGAACTAAAACGGATATAGACTATACTACCAATGATAGCGTGCAACTCTCATTTGAAGAAATTGAGTATAAATCGGAAACAATTTTCTATCCTAATGATTTTGCAGATCTTTTCTCTATTAAAATTTATGATTCTCTAAAAGATACCAAGGTTAGTGTAAGAGATTTTTATAAACATGTTAATAAGAACATGCCCGGCATTGGTGTGGAAGTAATTTTTAATAATCCTTACCTGGATCAGGAGGATAAATCCTACAATTGTTATACTGTATGGTATCTAAACGACTATGAGATAAATAGGAATAATTTCAGGTTGAATATACCGAGGAATTGGGATTCGGTTATATTCTCACAATCGATTAATTCTGATAAATCAGGATGGGAAATTGGTCAGGCAAAGGTTGAGATATATATAAATAATTTTAAGGTTGGAGAAAGATCCTTCGGTATCTGCCAATCCGGTACTCCCGAACAAGAGGTTATATTACCCCAAGCAACTCAAAACAATTTTAAAATAGAAGATAAAATTGATGCAAAAAAAATAATTCAGCCAATTCAAACAACTTCTTTAGATAATTTATTGGTTGAATTAGATTCTTATATTGGATTGACCAACATTAAACAGACTGTCCGCGACTTCATTTCATACCTTCAATTTATTAACGAACGCAAGAAACATGGATTAAAGACCGACGAAAAAATTTCAATTAATGCTATCTTCCTCGGAAATCCAGGAACAGGTAAAACAACAATTGCACGGTTGCTTGGCAAAATTCTAAATGCAATGGGCATTCTTCCATCAGGTCATGTAATCGAAGTAGATCGGTCAGGGCTGGTAGGTCAATATATTGGTGAGACAGCGCAAAAGTCCGAGAAAATTATAAATGATGCTATTGGCGGTTTATTGTTTATTGATGAAGCGTATACATTAATTAAAAAAGGCGGATCAGGTCAAGACTTTGGTCAGGAAGCAATCGATATTTTATTGAAACGTATGGAAGATAAAAAAGGAGAATTTGTTGTAATTGCCGCCGGATATACAGATGAGATGAATTCGTTTCTGAATTCTAACCCGGGATTAAAATCCCGTTTTACTCATACATTCACTTTTGAAGATTATACACCTGATGAATTAATAGAAATATTTAAGCAGAATCTTAAAAAAGATGATTATTCTATTACCAAATCTGCCGAAGAACTTCTCCGTAAAGAATTTATTAAGATGTACCGTAACAGAGATAAATCATTCGGCAATGCAAGACTTGTAAAAAATATTTTTGACGGAGCTAAATTAAATTTAGGCAAACGGGCTGTCTCATTACCACAAATAGACCGTACAAAGGAAATACTCAATACAATTACTGAGGATGACATCAGTCTGATTTTACAAAAAGCCACGGATAAAAAATTTGTTCTGACTATAAACGAAGAAGCGTTATCGGAGGCTTTAAAAGAATTAGATAACCTCGTTGGACTTGATGGTGTAAAAAGAGAAATAAATGATCTTGTAAAGCTTGCGCGATTTTTTGCTGAACAAGGAGAAGATTTACGTGAAAAATTCGGTAATCATTATTTATTTCTCGGAAATCCGGGAACGGGCAAAACAACTGTTGCAAGAATATTCAGCAGAATTTTTTCTGCATTAGGAGTTTTATCGAAAGGACATCTTATTGAGATAGATAGACAGGGACTTGTTGCCGGATATGTTGGTCAGACGGCAGAAAAAACATCTGCATTGATCGATAAAGCAATTGGTGGAACTCTATTTATTGACGAAGCATACGCTCTTGTTAAACCGGATGGATCAGGAAACGACTTTGGAAAAGAAGCTATAGATATTCTGTTAAAACGAATGGAAGATGACCGTTCCAAATTTATTGTTATTGCTGCCGGATATACAGAAGAAATGAAAAAATTTATAGCAAGTAATCCCGGTATGCAATCAAGATTCAGCAAGTCGATTACATTCGAAGATTATTCACCAAAGGAATTAATGGAGATAGTTTATAGAAGTCTTAGAAACGACAAAAAAAATATTTCGAAAGATGCAGATGATACGCTTTTTAGACACTTCAATGAAATCTACAAAGTACGTGATAAAAAATTTGGTAATGCTAGAATAGTTAGAAATATTCTGGATACAATTAGACAAAAAATGCTTTAACGAATTGCTGATATACCTCAGCCCGAAAGAACCGAAGATAACCTGAACACAATAATTCTGGATGACATAAAAGAATCGATTGAAATAAAAGCCCATGCAACTGAATACCAGGTTAAAGGGGACCCGTTAAAGCTTCAGGAGTATATCGATCAATTGAATTCTTTAGTCGGGCTCGATAAGGTTAAAGAAAGTGTATTCAAATTAATAAGTGGCTCCAAGATTGCTCAACTAAAACGTGAGCGCGGTTTACATGTTATTGAGAGAAATTACAACGCATTCCTTGTTGGAAACCCCGGTACCGGGAAAACAACTGTTGCTAAATTAATAAGCCAGATGCTAAAAGAACTTGGCATTATTGAAAAAGGTCATTTAATTGAAGTAACAAGGGCTGATCTAATTGGGGGTTATCCAGAACAGACAATTTCTCAAACAGAAAACATTATTAAGGATTCTTTAGGCGGTACACTTTTTATTGAAGATGCTAATTCATTGATTAAGGACGGAAATGAGAATGGATTTACAGTGCTTGATACTATCATAAGATTGGTGGATCAATACCGCCACAAGCTCATTATCTTTTTTGAAGGCTCATTCAGTGAAATCAATTATCTTATTAATGTATATCCGTTGTTAAAAGAAAAAATTCCGCATCAATTTGAATTTGAAAACTATTCACCACGTGAACTGTTAACAATTGCTGCCGAAATTGCTGATAATCTCGGTTACATCTTAGATGAAGGTGCGTTACAGGTTCTATTAGAAATATTTGTGGAATTAAACGAGCGGGGAGAATTAACAAATCTTAACTCGAAAGCCGCTAAAACAATTTTATACAAGTCGATTACAAATCAGGAACAAAGAATCCTTGGAATACTAAACCCGAGCGATGTTGATCTTAAGACAATTATTCTCGAAGATGTTCAATCAGTAAATTATTAATCACACTTCCCTATAGTATGTTAACATTTAAAAACCTATCGAAGAAATACGGTCAGTTTCTGGCTGTTAATAAAATCAATTTAACAATTGATAAAGGAGAACTATTCGGTTTTCTTGGTCCTAATGGTGCAGGTAAAACTACTACAATTAAAATGATAACAGGATTGCTGTCGCCAACTTCCGGAAATATTTTTCTTGATAGTAAAGATGTATGGCTAAATCAGATTGAATCTAAAATGAAATTGGGTTACATACCGGACCAGCCGTTCTTATATGATAAATTAACCGGTAGAGAGTTTCTCTATTTTAGCGGCGGTCTTTACGGACTTAATAAAAAAGTGTTAACCGATCGCATAGCAGAGTTATTAGAGCTTCTTAAAATTGAAAGCTGGGTTGATAAACGAACAGAAGAGTATTCACAGGGAATGAAACAAAGGATTACAATCGCTTCAGCATTTCTTCATAATCCTAAACTTATTGTAGTTGATGAACCGATGGTTGGACTGGACCCCCAGAGTGCATACATCGTAAAAAAATTCTTTACTGATTCGGTTAAAAACGGTACTACAATTTTTATGTCCACTCACAGCTTAAATGTAGTAGAAGAAATATGTACAAAGGTAGGAATTATAAATAAAGGGAACATAATCTTTGATGATACAATATCTGCACTGAGCCGGTTAAAAGAAGAAAAAAATAATAACCTTGAAGAGCTTTTCATCCAGCTTACAAACGAAGAATGAAGCAGATTTTACACATACTAAAATATAAGTTAATCATATTTATTCGGTTAAATACAAGAATAGATATAACAAGCTTGCTCAAAAATTTTGGAAGCTCGTTAATTTATATCGGCTTTGCGTTGGGTGCTTTTTTCTTTACAAAAA
>JAGVBL010000396.1 GCA_020059785.1 Ignavibacteriales bacterium
AGGATATCACTTCGGCAGAGATTATGATGAAATGAGAAGCGATAAACATATTTTGACTAAGTTGCACGCAATACCTGTAAAGAATATTTCTGTTTCCACACATCTTGTAGAACTATTTGAATCAAAATTTGGAAGGAAATCTGAATACATTCCAAACGGAATAGATCATAGAATATTTTCGTTTACGGATTTCAATAATCGTGAAAAGTCAATTCTTTTTGTCGGTAATCCTTTCCATCCTTTAAAAGGATTTTCATTTCTTGCAATGGCGGTAAAGAGAATTCAGAAATCGCCATTTAAAATTGATAAGCTCAAATTAAATATTGTTATGGGTTATAATCCGGATAATAAAGATGAAGTTGTAAAACAGCTTTCTGAAGAACTTGATTGTCTGGTTGATATTAAAGTAAAACTTGAAAGCCGTAAGGTAGCAGAACTAATGAATAACTCAAGTGTTGTTGTGTGCACATCCTGGTACGAAGGATTTTCTTTACCTCTTGTTGAAGGAATGGCTTGCGGAACACCTGTTATTACAACTTATAATCTTGGTGCACAAAGCTTTTGTAAAAACGAAATTAATTCTTTTAATGTCGATTATGGAGATATCGATTCTCTTGCGCAGAATATTATTGATATAATTTATCAAACCAATGATTTGGGAAAATTGATTACGAATGCTTACAGGACATCATTGCAATATTCAGAACATAAATCAGTAATTCAATTTATTAACACCATGGAAAATCTGTTAAATAAAGAATTCGATAAGCAGAATAAAAAATTACTTGCTGATGAATATAATTATGGTGAGCTGGAATCAATTAATTCAACCATCATTAATAAAACTCCAAAAGTGAGTATAGTAATCCCGGTTTATAATCAGCTCGATTACACAAAACAATGCCTCGAAAGTCTTGCAAATACGGTTAATGAAATAGTTGAATTAATAATAGTCGATAATGCAAGCAGTGATGGTACTTATGAATACCTTTCAAATTACAGCAATGAGAAAGTAAATTTTGTATTGATTCGAAATGAAGAGAATCAGGGATTTCCAAAGGCAGTAAATCGCGGAATTGAAGAAACAAAGGGTCAATATGTTCTAATTGCAAATAACGACATTATCTTTAACGGTAACTGGCTGGAACGGATGATAGAAGTTGCTGAGAGCGACGGTAAAATTGGTTTAGTCGGTCCAATAAGTAATGAAGTAAGCGGACTTCAGCGTGATGAAAATGCCGTCTATAACTCTATTGAAGAAATGAAAAAATATGCAGAGAGTATTATAGATAAGAATAAAAATCAGATTCTTAATTTCCCCCGCTTAGCATTCCTTTGTACATTAATCAAAAGAGAAGTAATTAATAAAATTGGGGGACTCGATGAAAGGTTTTCGCCGGGTAATTACGAAGACGATGATTATTGTTTACGGGCTCAGCTTGCCGGCTACAAAGCAGTAATTGCTAAGGATGTTTTTATCCATCACTTCGGCTCAAAAAGCTTTAAAGCAGATGGTAACCAGGCGTATAAAAATAGGTTAGAAACTAACAGAGAAATCTTTTCTTCTAAATGGGGCGGTACACCGGAAGATATCTGGTTAAAAAATAAGTCTGTCAATCAGCGTCAATATATTTTCCCGATTAATAAAAAATCTTTTGTAAAATATTTTGAAAGGACCAAAGTACATATTGCAGATAATGAGCTCGAACTTGCAGAAAAATCTATTTATGATGCGGTTATTAACTTCGATAATGCTAATTCAATTATTACTTATACAGAATTGCTGAATCTTGCGGGGAATATTTCGCTTGCAAATAACAATCTTGAAAATGCAGCACAATATTTCGAAACCGAACTGACCGAAGATTCAAACTCATCCTCTGCATGTCTTGGACTTGGACAGGTTCTTTTGTTGAGCGATCAACCCGAACAGGCCAAAGTTATGCTCGAGTGGGCTGTAAGGTATGATAACAATAATGTGCATGCTGCTAAATTTTTGGCTGAAATAAATTCTAAACTTGGTCACAACGTTGATCATATGTCGATGGTGGAATAAAATGAGCACAATTACGCTTTCTATGATTGTAAAGAATGAAGAGAAACACCTTGCCGGATGCTTGAATTCTGTTAAAGATGTTGTTGACGAAATTGTAATTGTAGATACCGGTTCAACAGATAATACTGTTAGTATTGCAGAACAATACGGAGCTAAAATATTTTACTTCGACTGGATAAATGATTTTTCAGCAGCAAGAAATTATGCTCTTAGTAAATCTACTGGAGATTGGATTCTTTATCTGGATGCAGATGAAAGACTCGATCCTAATTCCAAAGCTGAGTTGAAGAGTATAACAAAAACAAAAAATAAAATTGGTTTTTATTGCACTGTAAAAAGTCTGGATTCCGAACATGGAAGGGACAATCAGATGACCTACGTTCGTTTATTCGCAAGGAATAACAATATTACATTTAACGGTTCTGTGCATGAGCAGATAATACCATCACTGTTAAATAATGGTTATGAAATTAATAAGTCCAACATTCTAATAGAGCATATCGGTTATGATATTAATACCAATCTGAAAAAGGAAAAGGCAAAACGCAATTTAGAATTGCTTATTCAGGAATACCGGAAGAGTAAAAATCCTTATTTGGAATTTCAACTTGCACTAACACATGAGATCCTGGAAAATTATTCCGAAGCAAAAAAATATTTTTTACTTGCAGCCGAAAATAAAAGTTTTAATACACTTTACCGGGCACATTCATATACATCCCTCTCAGTTATCTTTAATAATGAGCATAATATAAATGAGGCATGTAGATTTTTGGAAAAATCTCTTCTTATACGAGATAACGACGCATTTACTCATTTGTTAGCTGCTAAGGTCTATTTACGGAGAAATGATATTAAAAAAGCCATCGAACACTGTAATAAAGCTGAATTATTTAATAATGATTTGATGAACGGAAAAGGAAACACAGACTATTCTGTTTTTCTGAATGAAGAAGAAATAATACTCTGCGGTTTAACTATTGCAAAGAAAGCGGGTGATAATAACCTTCAGAAAAATTATTATCGAAAATTTATCAATTATGTTAATAGCTCAAGGTTAATTGAAAAGGAAAAATATGTTTCAACAATTGAAAAGCTGATTGAAAATAAACCAATAGATCTGTCAGAATCGGTTACTATTACCAAATACGCTAATAATCAAAACCTTCCAATACTGGTTTATATATTAAAAGAATATTCTGAAATGAATTCCAAACTGGAACTTTTAGAAAAATTGTTAGATCTATTCCCTGAGGATTTAGAGCTTAAAAAGTGTTTGGGTGAATTTTATATTATGTGCAATGAACACCAAAAAGCAGCAGAAATCTATTTAAATCTGGCAGAGACCAGAAATGACGACCCTTCAATATATTTTTACCTTCTCTCATTTTATATAACCGATGGAAATTACGATGGACTATTTCAAACAATAAAATTAATAGAAGAGAAATTTTTTAACATACCCGAGGTAATGGAGAGAATGAGTCTGATCAAGTCGAAACTTACCGGAGTCCCTTCCAATTAGACTGAAATTTGTTTTAAACTTTTTAATCAACCATCCGATAATATAATTGAGAAAATAATCTCAACAAATTAACAGCTCAAGCAAGGAAGCTTGAGTAAAATAATAAAACACATGGAGGTAGTTATGGCATTCTCAGTTAACACAAACATTGGTGCATTAAAAGCTTATAACGCTTTAGTAAAGGTTAATGCGCAAACAGAAAAAGCACAACTTCGTTTAGCAACACAGAAGAAGATCAACTCAGTAGCAGATGATACATCTGGTTACAACGTTGGTAAAAAGTTGGAAGCTGAAACATTAGTTAAAAAAGCTCAGCTAAATAACATTTCTTCTGCAAAGAACTTCTTATCTACTGCTGAATCCGCTCTTTTACAGATAAGTGACAAATTAAACCAGATTAAAGCAAAACAAGTTGATGCAAGCGATCCTCTTAAAGATGCTGCTTCGATCGCAAAAGATATTAGAACTTTAGCTGGTGAAATCAGTTCTATTCTTGGCAACACTACAATTAACGGAACAAACCTCTTATCAAGTACATCTGCTCCGTCATTTAATGTTAGCGGCGCGTCATTAACCTTTGACTTCTCAACTTCTGCATTAGGAGTTGCTGCTCTAGAATCTGCAGTTGGCACAACCAATTTACAAAGTACTACAGATAGTACAGTTATCGCTTTTGATACAACTACAGTTGGTGATAATGTAAGAGCCGCTCTTGGTAGAATCGGTAACCTTTCTCAAGCTCTTGATTCAAGAGAAGAATTCTTAACTGCAGCTATTGCTAACAACACAGCTTCAATAAGCAGTATATTTGATGCAGACGTTGCAATGGAACAATTGAATGCTACTAAAGGTCAAATTTCCTCTCAAATTGGTACCGCAATGGTAGCTCAAATGAATTCAGCACCTCAGCAGATATTGAGCTTATTTCGATAATATTAGTTTCGGTATCGAAATCTTGCTCACTGAGAATTGACAGGAACCCCGGCTTTAATGCCGGGGGTTTTTTAACAAAATACCGGAAACAATATGCATACAGCACATTCTTTTCATAATAAAACTAATCCTTACATAGTAAATCAAATCAGTATTGCTTCGCCACAGCAGCTTATTATGAAAGTTTACGATTTCGCAATAGTACACTGCCAGAAAAACGACATGATTAAAACCAACGAAGCATTACAGATTCTTATAAATGCTCTTAATTTTGACGATCCTTCTGCTAAAGATATTTCCTTTGGTCTATTCAAATTGTATCAGTATTGCCAGGAACAGATGCGGAAAAACAATACACAGGTTGTATTAAAAATACTTTCTGAACTGAGAGATACCTGGCAAGAATCATTGAATAATATGAGATAATTAATGGCTTACGATGCACTTACTACATCCGGAATTAATAACCTTGTAGCTAATTACAAGACCACCGAACAAAATAAGCGGATTACACCCCTTGCTACTCGCAAAAATCTCTACCAGAACATTACTTCTGCATATTCGGTTTTAAGTAGTAAGTTAGATGCTCTTAAATCGGTTTTGTCGAACTTAAATTCTTCATCATCGGATTCAGTTTATTTTTCTAAAACGGCAACCTCATCCAACACAAACTTTCTTACTGTCAATTCAACATCTGGTGCAAATGATGGTGCATATTCTATTAGAATAAATCAGCTTGCCAAAAATGATCTTGTACTTTCCAACGATCTTGTCTCTAACGACTCATCAAGTGTAATTACCGGACCAGGGACGCATGTATTCCAGATTAAAACCGGTGATGGTAGCGGCGGTGAGTTTACAAGCAAGGTTTCTGTTACTTTTTCAGAAACGGATTTTTCCGGCGGTTTAATTAAAAACAGCACGGTCATTCAAAAATTACAGCAAGCTATTAATGCTGACAAAGCCGAAGTTATTTCAACAAAAATTTCCGGCGACTTAAATTCACCCGGTTCATTTGTGGTTGATTTGAATGGAACAGAAACTACAATTAATTATTCAGCCGGAACTTACAGCGAAGTAATGGATAGTATTGTTTCTCAATTAAATTCAATTAGTGGAATCTCTGCTCAAAAAATTATTGATGGCTTATCGTTCCAGTTAAAAGTTACAGTAGCCGATTCGTCCAAATATATTTCATTTAAAAGCGACACCGGTTTACTATTAAGTGAATTAGGATTAACCGGGGAAAAAGAAAAAGCAGCATCGGGTTTAGTAACAGCATCGGTATTTTCACCTGTTAGCGGAAGGTCCCAGTTGTCGTTAACTTCCAGAAATTCTGGTTACGATTTTAGAATTACTTCTCTTTCAGATTCCGGTTTAAGTAATTCACTTACTGCATTGGGATTGAACCTTGGAGCATCCCGACAAATGTTTGTTCAAAATGCAGGATTAGACACAGCCGGATTTTTATATTCCACTAATCAGCTTAATTCCAAAATTGAATTTAACGGAATTAATATCGAGAGAAATTCCAATACAATTACGGATTTAATAAATGGAACGAACATTATTCTCAAATCTGTAATGCAGTCTTCTGATTCGGATGTTTCAGTTACGGTAAATAAAGATGTAAGTTCTATTAAAACCAAGGTTCAGGATTTTATTACCAAGTTTAACGATATCTATACACATATTAAGAGTAACCTTAAATCATTCGGAACAACAAAAGCACTATTTGCAAACGATACAACAGCTTCTTCAATTTTATCAACTCTCAATTCGTTCGCATATTCGGTTGTAAGCGGAATTCCTTCGAACCAGATTAATTCTTTAACAAAACTTGGAATTACATTCAATGTTAATTCCGGGTTATCATTAAGTAACGAAACAACATTTAACAGTGCAATAGAAAATAAGCTTGATGAAGTTGTTGAGTTTTTCAGTTCATCAAACGGAATTGCAAAAAATATGATTGCCAGAATAGATCCTTACTTAGGTAGCGGTGGTTATATTGCAAAGTCGAAACTGAATTATGATAACACAATAAAATCGTTGTCGGACTCTATAACTTTTGCTCAGAACCGGTTAGATAAAAATGCAGAATCTTTAAGACAACGCTATATAAATCTACAGATGCAGCTTGCCGAAATTTTATCTTACCAGAATTATTTTTCATCATCATCTTATTAATGAATGGATATTATGAACGAACTAAAGAAAAAAACTAATAGAATGAAAGAATTGATGGATCTTGTTGAACAGTGCATAAAAAATCTTACGACCGAAAATTTTAGCCGCAATTTCCAATTATCTCTGGATAACATGGCTGAAATTCAAGGAATAAAGAAGGATTTGGCTCAAAAATACGGTATTAACAATATCGCAAAATATGATCCTGAAATGTTAATTAAAGCTAAACTTATTGAAGAATCTTACGATAATATAATAGAGAAGTTTAGAAAAGAACTAAAGAAGACTGAAAATCAGCTTTTTAACATAACTAAGCAGAAAAGAATGATAAATTATATTAGGTGAAATCGTGCAAGTAAAAGGGATCAATAACAACGTTTTTTCACAAACTCCTTCAAAAGTCGATAAACCCGGCTCGGCTGGTTCATCTGGCAAAAAGGACAGGATCGAAATCTCCTCCCAGGCAAGAGACATTGCAAAGTCCGAACTCGGTTCACAAAGACTTGAAGAGATCAAGCAGAAGCTAAACAACAAATTTTATGATACTGAAGAAGTTCTTTCTAAAGTAGCAGATGCTATTCTTAAAGAATTAGATAAAGAATAATCTTATTGCTATAAATAGATTAACAAAATATGGGTAGGTAAACAGTCTTTATCTGCCCGTAATTTGTACTTTCTTTTTAAATCTGGCCGAAAAAGTTTTTTCAAATCAATCTCCTCTTAAAGAAAAACCTCATTAAACAAAAATCGGTTTTGTTCGATAATAAAAGTGCGGTAATTACATCAATCAAAATATGATAGGTGAGGTATGACAAATAACGAAGTACAGAAAAAAGAATCCGGGCAATTACTTCAACTCGTTAGTTTTATGATAGGCGACGAAGAATTCGGAATCGATATTTTACTTGTACAGGAAATTATAAGAATGCAGCAAGTTACAAAGGTTCCTAATTCACCTGATTTTGTTGACGGGGTTATAAATCTAAGAGGTAAAATAATTCCGGTTATTGATCTTAGATGTAAACTCGGTATTGCCAGAAAGGAACGCGATAAAAATACAAGAATTATCGTTGTTGAAGTTCAGGGGAAGACTGTTGGATTTATTGTAGATGCCGTAACAGAAGTATTAAGAGTTCCGGAAAATATTTTTGAAGCACCTCCCGAAATTGTAACTGGTATTAATACCGAGTTCATCAAAGCTGTGGGAAAATTAGAAGACAGATTGCTAATATTAATTGACCTTGAAGTGACTCTGACTGCTAATAATGAAGTGGAGCTACTACCCGCATAGTTATTTAATTCGTAAAACAGAGGGGGCTAAATCTGAAAATAATTCTGAGCATTATATAGTCGTTTTAACGACGGAAAGGAAAAAATCTAAATAAATATATTGAGGGCATTGTGGACCTACTAAAGTCATCCAAATCCGTTTCTAAGAAAATATCCCTTTCAGTAGCTGCCGGTTTAATTGCAGTACTTGGTTTAGTATTGATTTTTATCATCTATTATTCCCAGTCAACCAAGCTCGAAAGTGCAAAAGAAATTGCGCATGAAATTAACCAAACAATGAAATATTCAATTCTATTCTCTATGGGAGAAGGTGTTACAAATGTAGAACCTTTTGTAGAAAGAGTTAAAAAACTTGATAATGTTGCAGAAGTTCGTATTATTCCTACAAAAATCATTAACGAAGAAAAATCGGGAAGTATGAATGCCAAGGAAAAAGAGATTGGTAAAACAAAACAGGACTATTTTGCCGAAGAGGAATTCAATAACATTCCTGTATTTCACTCTATTACTACACTTCTTGCAGATGAATCTTGTGTTAGTTGTCATGAAGGAAGTACGGGCGATGTATATGCAGTAATGAGCGTTAAATATTCTCTAGAAAAAACGAATGCAGCAATATTCAATGAAAAAATTGGTTCTCTTATTTTAATTGCCGGATTGGCACTTTTTGTCTGGTTCATGATTGTATATCTTGTAAAAAAGAATGTATTGCTGGAATTATTCCGTTATATGGAGAATATTAAGAAACTTGCACTTGGAGATGTTAGCGGAGAAATAGTTGTTAACCGTGTAGATGAATTCGGTCAATTAGGCGACTCATTAAAAAAATTAAAGGAAAGTTTATCCGAGCAAGCCGCTACTGTTACGGAATTTTCAAAAGGAAATTTCGATGTTGAAGTTAAAATACTATCTGATAATGATACGCTGGGTAAAGCGGTAGTAGAGATTAAGAAAAGTCTAACTTTATTATCGGATGATGCAAGCCATCTTACAGTTGCAGCACGAGATGGTCATCTTTCAGAAAAAGTTGATACACAAAAGCATAATGGAGTATTTAAAAAAATTGTTGAAGGTTTTAGCGCAACATTTGGCTATTTAACCGCACCAATTAAAGAAGGTTCTGTTGTGCTCGGTAAATTTGCTACAGGTGACTTAACCGCAAGAGTAACAGGTGAGTATAATGGAGAACACCAATTAATAAAGAATAGCATTAATGATTTGGGTTCGTCATTATCTTCTTTATTAAGAAATGTTAACGACGCAGTTGAAGCAACTGCAAGTGCTTCGAATCAAGTCTCTTCATCATCGGAAGAAATGGCAGCCGGTGCACAGGAACAGAGTGCTCAAACGCACGAAATTGCAAGTGCTATTGAAGAGATGACAAAAACTATTTACGAAACAACGCGTAATGCCGGCGAAGCTTCTAAAAATGCAAAACAAT
>JAGVBL010000233.1 GCA_020059785.1 Ignavibacteriales bacterium
AATCTGCAGAACAGGGAGCATCATTATTTAAGGGCGAGGCAGAAGGATACATTTATACAAGGATGAAAAATCCAACAGTTGAAGCGATGGAAAAAGCTGTTGCGGAATTAGAAGGCGGACACAAAGCGCTTGGATGTGCTAGCGGAATGGCGGCTATAAGCACAATTTTTATTACATTACTTAAAGCCGGAGATCATGTTATTTGCAGTAAATCTGTTTACGGTCCAACAATGACTCTGCTTCATTCTGTACTGAGTAAGTTTAATATAGAAGCAACCTTTGTTGATTCGGATATAACAGAAGAAATAGAGAAAGCAATTAAACCAAACACCAAGCTGGTTTATATTGAAACCCCCGCAAACCCGATGATCTCAATTTCAGATCTTGAAACCGCAGCAAACATTGCTCATAGCAACGGAGCATTATTGGTTGTAGATAATACTTTTATGAGTCCAGCTCTTCAGCAGCCATTTAAATTTGGCGCCGATGTTGTATTACACAGTATGACAAAATTCTTAAACGGTCACGCTGATGTTGTTGCTGGAATAATAATTACAAAAGACGAGCAAATGTATCAAAACATGAGAAAGGTTCTTAATCAGCTTGGCGGTGTAATCGATCCGTTCAATTCATTTCTTGTTCATAGAGGATTGAAAACATTATCAATTCGAATGCAAAGACATTGCGAAAATGCGATGCTGATAGCAGAGTATCTTGAGAAACATCCAAAAGTTAAATGGGTTCGTTATCCCGGACTTACGAGTCATCCCGGTTATAATGTTGGTTTGAAACAGCATGCCGGTCATGGCGGAATGATTTCCTTTGAATTGAAAGGCGGATTTGCTGCCGGCGAAACAGTTATGAATAATGTTAAATTATGCAAGCTGGCAGTTTCTCTTGGCGGAGTAGAAACACTAATTCAGCATCCGGCAAGTATGACGCATTTATCGATGGGCGAAGAAGCAAGAAAAGCTGCTGGAATTACCGAAGGACTCGTTCGGCTTTCTGTAGGAATTGAAAATGTAAAAGATATTATAGAAGATCTTGAACAGTCCATTTCGAAAATTACCGGATAGGAATCAATTAACAGGGGAAATAAATTTTTTTGCCCGAATTACTCGGGCATCTTTATAAATCTTTTTCTTCAGGCAGACATCTAATTCATAACAAAATTGAGTCTATTATGAAAAAGAATAACCCAATATTTCATAGTATTATAATTGTTGTCTTTTTATTATCGTCAATAATTTCTGCTCAATCGTCTTTAAACATTCCCCGCAACATTCAAAGAGCATATGAAAAAGGAACTCGATCTTACGACGGCAAGCCCGGTCTAAACTACTGGATTAACCGTTCGGACTATACTATTAAAGCGGAACTGATTCCTCAAACCAGAACTATCAATGGCCATGCATGGATTACGTTCTACAATAATAGTCCGGACTCGCTCAATACTTTTGTGTTCAGATTATATCAGGATATAATGAAAAAAGGAAGTCCGCGCGATTTTTCGATTAATCCTAACGACCTAACAGACGGCGTTAATATCGATACATTGATTATCAATAGTAATGGTGTTGATTTTAAATCGAAATCTTATCGAGTCCTTCGAACCGGAACAAACCTGATTATTTCAAATTTTCCATCTAAAGTTCCGCCCAAAGGATTTGCAAAGATAGAAATTCAGTGGAGTGTTGTAATTCCGAAAGAAACACGAATAAGAATGGGTGCATACGATTCACAAACGTTTTTTGTCGCGTACTGGTATCCTCAAGTTGCAGTTTATGATGATATTGATGGATGGGACCGACAGGAATACACCGGCGCAACAGAATTTTACAACGACTTTGGAAATTTTGATGTTGAGCTGACCGTCCCCGGCGATAACCTTGTATGGGCAACAGGAGTTTTACAAAACGCAAAAGACATTCTTCACCCAAACATTTTCGAAAAATATCAACAGGCACACAGTTCGGACGAAATAGTTAGAATAGTTACTTCTGCCGACATTAAAAATAAAACCGTTACTAATGGTAGAGAAAAAAACACATGGCATTTCAAAGCAGAGAGTGTTCCCGATTTTTCTTTTGGAACCAGCAATAAATATTTGTGGGATGGCTCATCAATTGAAGTTGATTACAAAACCGTAACCGGAAGGAGAGTCTTTGTTGATGCATGTTACGAAGAAGGAATAAAATTTCAGGACGAAGTTGCTCTGTTTGCCCGCTTATCAATTGATTTACTCTCTAACGAGTGGCCTGGCATTCCGTATCCATATCCCAAGATGACAGTCTTTAACGGTGAACAGAAATTTGGCGGAGGAATGGAAACCCCGATGATGTGCAACAACGGAACATATCCTAACCGTGCCGGACAAATTGGCGTTACGATTCATGAAATAGCACATACATACATGCCGTTCTATATGGGTATTAACGAAAGAAAATATGCTTTCATGGATGAGGGCTGGGCAACATTTCTAACTTTCGATCTTGTAAAAAGAATGGAGCCGCAAGGGGATGAACTTACTCAAACAATTTCAGTCCTTTCGAATACCATGGGCAACGATTATATGATTCCTGTTATTACTCCATCTTTTTCTAGCAAAACAAATGGTTCTGGACTTTTATTTTATCAGCAGCCGGCAATAGCGTATTTAATTCTTAGAGATTTCCTTGGAGAGGAAACATTTAGAAAAGCTCTGCATGAGTATATGAACCTTTGGAACAGCAAACACCCGATTCCTTACGATTTCTTTTTTACTTTCGATAGAATTGCCGGAGAGGATTTAAGCTGGTTCTGGAAACCATGGTTCTTCGAAACAGGTTTTCCGGACCTTGCAATAGAAAAAGTAACTACCGACAAGAATCCGAATGTGATTATTAAAAAAGTTGGAAGTTATCCCGTTCCAATTGATCTTAAAATTTCATATTCAGATGGATCGGAAGAAACAATTCATAAACCGGCATCTGTTTGGAAAAATGGCGAAAGTACTTATCAATTAAAAATTAACAGCAACAAAGAGTATAAAAAGATAGAACTGATTTCGGTTCTCGGTCCGGATGTTAATAAACAAAACAATATATTCGAAAAAAAATAGTTGAGATTATAGATTACAACCAAACTCAACCGCATCCTCAAAGGTGCGATATTATTTTGCCCGACGAGAAATCATTATCATTGTTATTGAATCTCTTTATTCATAAAATTGTCTCGTTATTTATAGGAACCCCATGAAGAAATTATTCCTTTTCAATTTTCTGTTTGCATTAATTGTTATTGCACAGCCAAAAGTTATTAATAGAGGAAACACGTATTACCTTTCAAATACAGTAATGGTTAAAATAGTCAATGATAATCCGGAGAATATTTTACAATCCCGGGCTATTCAGCAAATCCATCCCGAGAAATTTGAGAAAGTGTTTTCGAATAGTTCAACAGCACTGTACAAATCAAGCAGCTCTCTCGGCAACATTTATAAGCTCAATTATCTTACGAACGAAGATCCTTTTGATGTGGCAAAGAAGATTAAAAAATTTCCTGGTGTTGTATGGGCAGAACCAAAGTTTGTAAGA
>JAGVBL010000248.1 GCA_020059785.1 Ignavibacteriales bacterium
AAATATGGTGGGGTAATAGAAACGGATTTATTGATGAGAGCTTTACTGAAATAGATCTCGGTCGGAAAGATCATTTAATGTATATCAAAGGGGCTGATTTAAATAATGACGGCTGGTTAGATCTCCTACTGCCGAATAGAGGTGAAATAGATGGTGGACTAACTTCTTCGTTCATTTATTATGGTTCTGAAAAAGGATTTAGCAATAATAACAGGACCGAAATTCCTTCTTATGTACCTTATCAGAACTCGATTGTGGATATTAATAAAGATGGCTGGCTAGATTTATTTATGACCGGATATGGTGGGGATGGAAATGGAAGTCCTCCGTCACTTCTTTTTTGGGGAAGTAAAGATGGATTGAAAATTCCACCTGATGAGATTGAGACCTATGGTTCGTCGGGTTCTACCATTCTTGATTATGATGGTGATGGCTGGCTCGATATTCTTGTTGTTAATCATAGGAAATCTGGTTCATATTTTGAATCCCTACCACATCAACATACATGTCCATCGTTTATTTATTGGGGAGGTCCAAAAGGTTTTACAAAAGAGGATCGTTTAGAGTTAATGGCTTTTGGACCAAGCGGATTGAATTTACGGGAACCGGGTAATAGCTACGACCGCGGTTTGTATGAAGATTATTTCTCATCAGTCTACAAAATTCCAGACGATCAATCTCCATTTAAAATAAAATGGGAAGCCGAAACTCCTCATGGAACAGAAGTCCACTTTCAAATAAGAATTGCCGATAGCGAACAATCATTGGGAAATTCTGATTGGATTGGACAGGATGGAAAAAATTCCTGGTTTACTGCTAATGGAAGTAACATAAAAAATATAAATGGAAAATATATACAGTACAGAGCAAGATTAATTTCACCGAATGGTGCAGCAACACCATATCTGAATGCAGTCGAAATCTATTTCTCGAAAAAATAGGTATAAGCGAATTACAATTATTAGATGAAGAAACTTATCGCAATATTGATCACTTTTATAACTGGAACGATTCTAAGTCAATCGGTTTGGAAGGAGAACAGTTTTAAAGATTTTGCAGACGGAAAATTTTTAGATGCCGGAAGTAATGCTTACGTCTCGGCCAAAGGGCGCATACAGATTATTTCACGTTGGGATTTTAATAATGATGGCTTCCTCGATATCTTTCTTCCAACCGGTCACGCACATACGGAAAAAGAAAACACCTATATCTATCTAAATAACGGAATCGGAATCGACTCCAGGACAAGGATACAATTACCGGCTGCCGGCTCCCGCGATGGACTAATTGCGGATTTTAATAAAGATGGATTCAATGATCTCGCAGTAGTCAATTTTAATGATAGTCATGCCCGCAGAATTCCGGCATGGATTTATTTGGGTTCGCAAAATGGTTTCTCTCCCTACAACCGGATTGAATTACCGGCTGCCGATGGGACTTCAATAGCAGCAGGAGATTTTAATGGTGATTCCTGGTTGGATCTGGCAATCGGTTGCCAGTATTGGGAATTAAACGATAGCGAATCTGAGCCTCGCAAAAGTTTTATCTACTACAATTCTCCTGATGGATTTAAAAAGGAAAATCATCTTGAGCTTTCATTTGATGGTGTCGGTGCTGTTGCACTTGCGTCTGCTGACATTGATAAAGACAGAATTGATGACCTTGTAATTACCACGAAAGATAATCTCTTCATTTTACTTTCATTAAAAGATGCCTTTTCGGATATTACAAATGCACTCAAATTGAATATAACCGGAACAGCTCTCTCGCTCGGCGATTTTAATAATGATGATCAAATTGATATTGCTATTTGTAATCAGGAGGGTATAAGGGTATTAATGAATTCCGGTAATGCAGTTTTTAATTTATCAGTTTCAATTTTACTTAAGGTTAATAACCCGAGTGATGTTGCATTTACGGATTTTGATAAGGATGGTCTCGACGATCTGTTTGTTACCAATTTAAATTCAATTGGCGGCGGCAGCTGGACGGATTCGTATCTGTTTTACTCAGATGGTAAAGACTTTTCATCACGCAAACCAACACTTCTTCCAACACTCGGAGCCAGCGGTGTCAGCTGCGGTGATCTGAACGGCGATGGATTCCCGGAAATTGTTGTAAGCAACAGATTTGTTACCAACCAGAAAAATCTTCTCTCGTATGTATTCTGGAATGATAAGGGGAAATTCTTTTTTGAAAATCATACACAACTTCCAACTCAGGGAACCTACGCCAACACAATCGGTGATGCAAATAATGATGGATTGCCTGATGTGATTTTCTTCAATGATTACGGATGGTTTTCAGACGGACCTTCGATATCAAGATTATACTGGGGTAATGGATCCAGAAATTTCTCCGAAATGAGATCAACAAAATTTAACACTCATGAAATCTTCGGATATGGAAATGCGGATCTTGACGATGACGGAAATGTTGAAATAATTATGGCTTCACAAGCATTCAAATATGCTTTTATAGAAAATGTTGCGCACGATCAGGCATCCTTCATTATTCAATGGAACAAGAATGGAAGGTTCGAAGAGCAGACTTTTCTTACTACAACTTTTGGCTACGGCGGAGTAAGGATAGCAGACATCAATCGCGATGGTTATCTCGATATTCTCGGGAGCGGAAGCGCGCAGGATCTTAATAATCCCGGAAAGTATGGTCTGCCGGTTTTCTGGGGTTCACCAAAAGGATTTAGCTTCAACAACAGATCGGTTATTCATTTATCAACACCCAAAATTCGCGGTCCATTGCTGAAAGACTTGAATAAAGACGGATGGCTCGATATCGCAGGTCAGGTTGAATTTGGTAAAGTTAGATTTTGGTGGGGAGATGAAAAAGGATTTTCAAACGATCGAATAACGGACCTCGACCTTCAAAGAAAAGATGAATTGATGTATTTAAAAGCTGCCGATTTTAATAATGACGGCTGGCTCGATCTCTTCCTTCCAAAACGTGGAGCTCCCGAAGGAGATCTAGGAAGCTCGTTCCTTTATTACGGCTCTGCCAGCGGTTTTTCTAACAATAACCGGATTGAAATTCCTACTTACGTTCCATATCAAAATTGTTTTGCGGATCTCAATAAAGACGGCTGGCTAGATATTTTTATTACAAGCTATGGAGGAGAAGTAAGCGGCAACCGTCCAGCGTTGGTTTATTACGGAAGTAAGGATGGTTTTAAACAGGATCCGGCTAAGATTGAATCTCTTGGTCCTTCGGGAGTTGAACTTCTCGATTATGATGGCGATGGCTGGCTCGATGCGCTTGTTGCTAATCACCGTAAATCCGGTTCTTACTTTGAACCCGAACCCCATAATCATTCTTGCAATTCGTTTTTATATTGGGGAAGTCCTCAGGGCTTCTCGGTGGATAATAGGATTGAACTCCCTGCACAGGGTCCATTCGGATTGAATTTGCGGGATCCGGGCAACAGCTATGATCGAGGTTTGTATGAAGATTATTTCTCCTCGGTCTATAAAATTCCTGAAAATGAATCGCCATCCCAAATAGTCTGGGAAGCCGAAACACCTAATGGTACCAAAGTCCATTTTCAAATTCGTGTTGCAGATGATGAAAAGTCATTGGAAAAATCAGATTGGATAGGATCTGAAGGAAAGCATTCCTGGTTTACGGAAAGCGGAAGTCAAATCCATAATGTTAAAGGAAAGTTTATTCAATACAGAGCAAGATTGATAACACCTAATGGTGCCGCAACTCCATACTTAACAGCAGTGGAAATAACTTTTTCAAAGAAATAGATTTATTGAAAAGTATAGGGAGTATGTGATATGATAAAAAATATAATTGTAACGATGTTATTTATAACAGGATTTATTTCGGCACAGAAAGTTTGGAAGCAGAACAGCTATAATGATTTTGTAAACGGTAAATTCAGTGATGCCGGTGCAAATATGTACGTCTCTCACAATGGAAGGATTCAAGCTATTAATAGGTGGGATGTAAATAATGATGGCAATGTGGAGATCCTTAGTGTTAATTCTCACCCGCTAGTTGAAATGCTTGATATGTCGATCTATTGGGGAAACGGAAAGGACTTTAGCATTAAAAACCATTCTTATATTCCGGCTAATGGTCCAATGTGGGTTACACCCGATGATCTGAATAACGATGGTCACGTTGATCTTGTTGTTACCAATTATTCAAATGGAACTTGGACCGGAATGGAATCATTTGTCTATTACGGGGGTCTTAAAAAAGATCATATTAAGAAAGAAGGTGAATGGGCTCACTATCCTTTTCACAAAAGAATATTGCTGGAAAGTTCCAATGCACAAAAAGCTGCCGTAGGTGATTTTAACAATGACGGTTATAAAGATATTGTTATTGCTTTCTCTGCAGGATTCTGGGAATACAGAGATAAAAGCAAAGTTGGTACTTCACCTTCAAGAATCTATTGGGGTAGTGCAGACGATTTTAACAGCAAGAATTTCTCTGAGATTGCAACTGCAGGTGCAACCGATGTTGTGACAGCGGATTTCGATAATGATGGCTGGATGGACCTCGCATTTGCAAATGGTGAAGGAAATTCATCTTATATTTATTTCGGAAGCAGCACTGGTTTTATTGATGAGAAACTATTTGAATTACCTACTTTAAATGCTCAAGCGGTTGAAGCGGCAGATATCAATAATGATGGATTAATTGATTTGATTTTTGCTAACAGCGACGGGGATGAATCTTTTGCTTATTTGAACATTAACGGCACATTCAATGCTAATAATAGAATTGAATTCGAAACCTATACTGCTAAAGATATTGTTGTCTCTGACTTCAATAAAGATGGTTACCCAGATATTTTCTTTACAAATCATCAGCATTCATTTACTGGGGATCCAAATCTTGCAAATAGATTAATTCATTCCTATCTCTATTTCGGTTCTGCAAATGGATTCAGTAAAGATAACAGGCAATCAATTCCTACTATTGGTGCATGGGGTGCCAATGCTGCCGATCTGAATAACGACGGATGGATTGACCTCCTCGTCTGTAATTTCCAGGAGCACTATTCATTTGAAGTCCCTTCGTTTGTCTATTGGAATAGCCCCGAAGGATTTAACGAAACATTGCGGACTCCTTTATATGAGCACGGTGCACAGGGTAATGCAATCGCAGATTTTAATAACGACGGTTACCTTGATATTCTGATAACATCTATGATGGGCAATTCACGCGGTGATTACGATCCTTCATATTTGTTTCTTGGCAAGGATGACGGAAGTATGGATGTTGAAAATAAAATTATTCTATCATCGCGTGAAGGTTATGAACAGGCATTCGCAGATTTAAATGATGATGGATATGTTGATATTATAATTCAGAATCGAGGTGAAACTACACGTGCGGCAAATGAAGCATGGATTTACTGGAATAATGAGAATCAATTTAACTCGTGGAATATTTCCGGATTACCGAGTTATAACGGACTTGGTGTTCAGGTGGCTGATCTCGATAAGAATGGTTTTTTAGATATAATTATTTCAAATGGTTCTCCTCTACTTAAAAAAGAAAAATCGTGGCCGGGTTCATTTATTTACTGGGGAAGCGAGAGCGGATGGAATGTAAAAGATAGAACCGAACTTCCTACAAAGCTTACTCGTGCCTGCGCTATTGCAGATATTAATTATGATGGAAATCTTGATTTAATATTCGGCGATCAATCCGGCGGTTCTGCGATAATTTTTTATGGCGACGGAAAAAGGAATTATGATATTAAAAATTCATGGCAGTTCCCTAAAAGCCAGGGTTCCGGCAATCCCGAAGCAGCAGATCTGAATAAAGACGGATTACTTGATATTGTATTTGCTCACGATAAAAATGTATTAGTCTATTATCAGAAGAAAGATTTTAAGTATGGTGATCCAATATCAATTCCGATTCAGGCTAAGACAATGACTGTTGCAGATGTTAATAACGACGGATGGCTCGACCTCATTTGCCCATTTTATAAAGGAAAAAGTAACCGAACATGGTATTCTTCCGTTTTGCTAGGCAGTAAAGAGGGATTCCACATTAACAACTCAATAAAATTTCCTACAGATGGCGGAACCGGCTCTTTAGTATGCGATTTTAACCGCGACGGCTATATGGATGTTTTCTTTTACTGTCATCGCGCGGATGGAAGTTATGATGAAGTCGGCAAGTACGGCGATCATCATACAAATTCCCTTTTATACTGGGGCGGACCCGATGGTTTTTCGGTAGATAATGTGCAGAAAATTCCAAGCGTCGGTGCACATTACGATATGGGTGTGGACATTGGAAACATCACGGATAGAAAAAATATTTATTCATATATCTCTTCACCGTATAACGACAAAAGTTCTAAACCTTCAGTAATTAATTGGATTGCTGAAGTGCCGAACCATACATCTATAAAATTTCAGTTAAGATCAGCTAATTCGGAAAAAGATTTAATCAAAGCAAAATGGTTGGGACCTGAAGGCGAAGCTTCTTATTACACTGAACCAGGTCAATCAATAAAAAATATAAATGGTAAGTGGATTCAATATCAGGCTGTTTTTGATATGGGTAATGGTGCCGGGTCTCCTGTATTAACAGAAGTAGAAATAAAATTTGATAAATAATTATTCTTGAATAAAAATGTGATCTTATGAAAAAATATTTTTTGTTTTTCATTGCAGCTCTTTATCTGTTCAATTCTCCTTTTTATGCTCAGGGAATAAGAGACATTTCTAAGGCTGGACCGGTAACGGAACAGGTTGAATTAAAAAATTACGATCAGATCTTTTATATCTCCCAAATAAAAGGGTCTGATAATAACGGAGATGGCTCAATTAGCAAACCGTGGGCAACTTTATACCATGCATTAAATAAAATTGAAAATGCAGCAAAAGAAAATTTGGTAGCGATTCTGGTATCTAAAGGAACATATTCCGGTTTTACATTACAAATGAAATCTCACATCGATCTATTCGGTGGTTTTGACGATAATTCCTGGCATAGAGATATTCATATGTACCCGTCTATAATAGATGGCGAAAAAATGAGACGTGTTATTGTTGCTGCAGACCATTCCCGGATTGATGGATTTACAATTAAGAACGGATTATCAAGAACACACGGCGGCGGTATATTATGTGACGATACCTCTCCGACAATTAGTAATTGTATTATAACTGATAATTATGTTCTTGAACCGGAAAATTTCAATTACAACAGGATTCATCAGAACGGAAATCATGGCGGAGGAATTGCCTGCCTGTTTAATGCTGTCCCGGTAATTCGTAATAATATTTTCTACCGTAATGCAACTTCAATTGGTAACGGCGGCGGAATAGCGTTTTACGGATGGTTAAGAAATAGTGAAGCACCTCCTACTAAGATCGTTAACAATAGAATGGAAGGAGGATGGCAGCCGTCAGTAGTGAACAATATTTTCATTCATAATACATCCGGTGTTAACGATTGGGGAAAAACACGAAGCAGTAATGGCGGGGCAATTTCATGTTCTTCCGAATCCCGACCGGTGATTGAAAACAATCTAATAATATGTAATCAAGCAAAAGGCAGAAGTGACGCCGGCGGAATTTACACTGAAAATTTTTCATATCCGCTAATTAAAGGAAATTGGATTGTAGGAAATATCTCCGATGACGACGGTGGCGGAATTTATACTAACCATACTGGTCATGCATTAATAACACAAAACTTCATAGCCGGCAACTGGACAATCGGCAATGGAGCGGGTGGAATAAGACTTAGCAAAGAGAGTCGTGCAACAGTTTCTGAAAATATTATAGTGCATAATCAAACTGGCGGCGGTATTCAATCTGTCGATTCATATATGGAGCTTATAAACAATATCATTATGCACAATAAAGGAAATGTTAGTCTCCGCTACAGCAATGTATTCAGTTATTTCGTTCCTTCGATAATTGAAAACAACGTAATCCTCGAAAACGAAAAGAAAATTACAATAGAACTCAAAGAAGGTGAAAAAATAAATGTTGTTGGTAATAACACTAATGAAAAAATTATCGGCACAAAAAATTATTACAAACTGGTTCAGTTGGAAAATAATTCTATCCTTTTTGAGATAGAAGATTTCAGTTTCATAGAAGATCAATTTCAAACGATAATACAAATTAAACCAGCGGAGAATACTCAATCATTAATTGGCAGGGTCATTAATGTTGGAAGTTTCTGGAGTGTAATTAAGAAAGTTGAACAGAACAAGTTGTATGTATGGGGAAATCTACGTTTGAGGGAGTCAGATAAGTCAGGTTTTATTTTATCGGATTATAAAATCAAAAAAAATAATTAATTCAATAAATCTCAGGAGGAATTAAATGCAAAATGTGGGGTTCACAACTACTGATATGATTATTGCTCTTGTCTATGTCTTCGGCATAATCGGAGTCGGGGTTTATTTCTCCCGGCAGCAGAAATCAGCAAAAGATTTTCTTATGGCTAACCGTAGCATGAGCTGGCTTCCTGTCGGTCTCTCTTTAATGGCAACACTCACAAGCGCTGTTGGATATATGTCCTATCCGGCCGGTGCATTTAAAGGTGGACTTATCCTTGCATGGATGGCAATGTCTATTCCATTATCATTTCCAATGGTAGTTTTTGTCTTTATGCCATTCTATCATAAATTAAAAGTTTACACTGCATATGAATACCTGGAAAAAAGATTCAATGATAAAGTGAGAGCTCTTGCCAGTATAATATTTATAATCTGGAGAATTACATGGATGGCTGCTGTTATTTATGTCCCGTCACTGGTATTAAATGTTGTTTCCGATGGCAGAATTCCAATGGCTCCTTCCATAATTGTGATGGGATTTATAGCCACTGTTAAGACGGCACTCGGCGGAGTTAAAGCTGTTATGTGGGGCGATGTGATTCACTCCTTTGTAATGTTTATTGGATTGTTCCTGGCAATTTTTCTTGTATTTCAAGCTGTGCCTGGCGGATTTACCGAAGTTTGGAATACTCTTGTTGAGGGTGGAAAAACTAAAATGACCGGAACAATGCCAGGTCTTGAAGATGCCGGTTTCTTTGGTAAAATTCATTTGTATCTCATCACCGACTTCACTGTAATATCCCTGATTGTTACATATACTGTTCAGAAGATGGGTAACTATTGTGTTGATCAAGCGATGGTTCAAAGATACATTACTGCTAAGTCGCTCAAAGAAAGTCAAAAAGGATTTTATGCTAATGCCGGTGCTTATCTATTATATATCGCTTTAGTTACATCTATTGGTGCTGGTTTATATGCTGTTGCGAAACATCTTCAGTTCCCTGAAGGAATGCCTATTGATAATTACTTCCCGTATTTCATAGCCAATGTAATGCCGGTAGGGGTAACCGGAATAATGGTTGCCGCAATTTATGCTGCTTCTCTATCAAGTCTTGATGGTGGAATAAATTCTATTACGACAGCAATACTCAATGATTTCTATGCACGTTATAAACTGAATCAGTACAACCTTGAGATTGGAGAAGATTCAGATGCAGAGAAAGCACGTCGTTTAAGGATTTCCAGAATATCAACAATCTTTATTGGAATTGCGATTACATTCTTCGCCTTCTTTGTCGGTTTGCTAGGAGATATTTTTACTTATTCTCAAAAACTAATTAACATGTTTACTGGTCCCTTGTTCGGAGTGTTTATGCTAGGTATGTTTACAAAACGCGCGACTGCTCCCGGTGTTTTAATTGGAGGATTAGTTGGATTTATTATGGGTTCATTAATGGTGTTTGCAAAAAATCTTCATATAGATGCATTAGCTGTTGGAGTTCTCTGGCCGGCAGCTCTATCATTCTTTATCACCGTTGTGCTTGGTTACGGTTTAAGCATATTCATGGGTAAGAATACCCCTGAGACACTTAATTACACTCGTAAAAATGTTATGCTGAATAAAGATCTATAATTAAATAATGCTAGGTTATTATTACTGAATAAATTCTTGAGCGAGAAAAATCATGGATGATATTGAAAAAAGTATTTTGCAGAAAATTGCGCATACAGTAAGAGCACTCTCTGCCGATGCAATTGAAAAGCAGCAATCCGGTCATCCCGGATTGCCGCTTGGAATTGCTGATTTAGGAACATATCTATTTACAAAAGTGATGAGACATAATCCTAAGAACCCTAACTGGATTGGAAGAGATCGATTTATTCTCTCAGCCGGTCACGGTTCGATGCTTCAGTATTCTCTGCTCCATTTATGCGGTTATGATTTGAGTTTAGACGACATCAAAAATTTCCGTTTGCTTGAATCAAAAACTCCGGGTCATCCTGAATATGGTGTTACACCGGGAGTTGAAACTACAACCGGTCCTTTGGGTCAGGGGATTGGTGCGGCAACCGGAATGGCGATTGCTCAAAAATTATTGGCAGCAAGATTCGGCACAGAATTATTTGATTCGAGAATATTTGTTATGGCCGGTGACGGATGTATGATGGAAGGTATCAGTTCTGAAGCCGGCAGTCTTGCCGGTAACTTAGGGTTGAATAACCTTGTAATCATTTACGATTCGAACGATGTCTGTTTAGATGGGCCGACTTCTGAATGTTTAAACGAGGATGTCGCCAAGCGATACGAAGCATACGGATTTAACGTGTTTCAAATCGACGGATACGACTTTGATAAGATGGAAAAAGTTTTTGAGTCCGCACGGTCGGAAAAAACAAGACCAACTTTGATAATGACAAAGACGATTATCGGAAAATATTCTCCTACAAGACAGGGTACAAGTGCAAGTCACGGTAGATTCTTGGGTCCGGATGAAATGAGGGGGTTTAAGAAAGCTATCGGTTGGCCGGAAACACCATTCTTTATACCGGATGATGTAAAAAAATATTTTGATAATGCTCGACCCCTTTTCGAAAAGTACGAAAAGAAATGGAATGATCTTTTTTCAAAATTAATTTTAAGTGATCCGGTTAAATCAAATAATTGGAAAATCTTTTTAGAGAAGAAGTTACCTGATGATTTCGAAGAGCAAATCTGGAATCTGGAAGTCGGATCGCATCAACCAACAAGAAGATACAATGAAGTAATAATCGCAAAAGTTGCTCAGTTACTTCCATTCTTTATTTCCGGCTCGGCAGACGTTGCAAGCGTTGATCTTACCTGGCTTCCGGGTAATAAAATTGTCGGAAAGAATAGTTGGAATCGTCAGCAGATAAAATTCGGTGTACGCGAATTTTGTATGGCGACTTGCGCTTATGGTATGCAATTGCACGGAATGATTCAACCGGGTATTGGCACATTCCTGGTATTCTCGGATTACATGCGAAACGCAATCCGAATGAATGCTTTAATGAAGCAGAGAGTAATTTATGTTTATTCTCATGACTCAATTTTAATAGGTCAGGATGGGTCTACACATCAGCCCGTAGAACATTTAATGTCGTTGCGTTTAATTCCAAACCTTGTAATGATAAGACCGGGTGATGAGAATGAATCCAAAGCTGCCTGGTCAACTGCATTTGAGATTGATAATGGTCCCGTTGCCTTATGTTTTACAAGACAGTCAGTTGCCTCTTCTGTAAATCAACTTACAAGAATTAAAGCTAAACAGGGTTTGAAACGTGGTGCCTATTATTTATACGGTGAGGAACATCGACTTGTTAACATCGAGATATTTGCATCTGGATCCGAAATTAATCCATCCTTTGCTGCAGCTAAAATGCTGGAGATCGACGGTTACTCAGTTAGAGTGATATCTGTTCCAAGCTGGGAATTGTTTGATAGACAGGATGAAGATTACAAAAATATTATACTTAACGGTAAAGCGAATTTAAAGGTAAGTGTTGAAGCGGGGGTTGGGTTAGGATGGCAGAAGTTTGTCGGACAAAAAGGACTGATAATTTCTCAGGAAACTTATGGAACTTCAGCACCAGAACCGGTTATGGCAGATCATTTCGGATTTACTGCTGAAAAAATTTATAAAAAAATTAATGATTCTATTTATATAACAATGAAGCAGATTGCTGTCTGATCATTGGAAAATTTGATATGGAGAAAATTATGAACGATCTTTTTGATGTTTCGGGTAAGATTGCTCTTGTAACCGGATCTGCAAGAGGAATTGGTTTAACACTTGCTAGAGGTTTAGCTCAAGCCGGATGCAAGGTTGTGATTAATGACAGGGCTAAGACAAGACAAAATCAAACTGTCAGTCATTTTCATAAAGAAGGATTTATCGCATTCGGTTCGGAATTCGATGTTACAAACGAAGAACAAGTCAATGAGCATATTAATTCAATCGAAAAGGAAATTGGACCGATCTCAATTTTAGTAAATAATGCAGGCATCCAAATTCGTTCTCCACTGGAAGACTTCAAGCTTCATGATTGGCAAAAGATAATGAATGTCAATTTAACCGGTGCTTTTATTGTATCAAAAGCCGTTGCAAAATATATGATTAAACGGAAAACAGGGAAGATCATAAATATTTGTTCAATACAGAGCGAACTTGCTCGACCAACGATTGCACCTTACACTGCTTCAAAGGGCGGATTGAAAAATTTAACAAAAGGTATGGCCACCGATTGGGGTAAGTATAACATTCAATCGAACGGTATCGCACCCGGATACTTTAAAACTGATATGACAAAAGCATTATACGAAGACGAAAAATTTGATAAATGGCTAAGATCAAGGACTCCTTCTAATCGCTGGGGCGAACCGGAAGAATTGATCGGAACATTAATTTTCTTATCCTCACATGCCTCCGATTATGTGAACGGGCAAACTATCTACGTGGATGGGGGAATGCTTGCATGCGTATAATTCAATTAATGTTAGAAAGATTTATTTATAATCGAATTAATAAATTTTAAGAGTATCAATATGGAACGAAGAGAATTCATTTCAAAGTTAGGACAACTCGGAATAGGTGCAGCAGGTTTATCTATGATGCCTGATTTCGTTCGCGGTGCCATAGGCAAAAACGGCACTCCTCCTAATATTGTTTTTATACTTGCCGATGACATGGGCTGGAATCAAACCGGTTATATCGGTTCAAAGTTTTATGAAACTCCAAATATAGATTCAATTGCACGCGATGGAATCCATTTCACTCAAGCGTATGCACCGGCACCAACGTGCTCACCTTCCCGCGCCGGAATTATGACAGGTAAATATCCGGCACGTTTGCATCTTACAGAATACATTCCCGGTGATCAATATCCATGGGCGAAGTTAAAATGTCCGAAGATGGTCGACCGGCTTCCGCTTGAAGAAGTTACAATAGCAGAACTGCTTAAACCAATCGGTTACAGTACTGCTATGATTGGCAAATGGCATCTGAATGTTGATAAAGAATATAAACCGGGCAGATTAGGTGATGCCGGCTCGCAAGGATTTGATGTTGACCATCCGAACGATAAACCCGAACCGGATGCAGACCCAACAAACGATGCCCATCATGCAATTGAAAATACGAACGAGGCACTAAAATTTATAGACATGAATAAAGAGAATCCTTTCTTCTTATATCTTGCTCATACTATTCCGCATAGACCAATAATGGAACATCCGGACTTGATCTATAAATATCAGACAAAAGAAGGATCTGATAAGCTCATTAATAACCCGATTATTGCAGCAATGATTGAAAGAATGGATACTCAAATTGGAAGGGTATTAAATAAATTAGATGATCTCAGTCTAAGTGAAAATACCATTGTTATATTCGCCTCGGACAATGGCGGTTACGATAAACTTCAAGCACAGGATCCATTACGTGGTGGAAAATCCATGTTGTATGAGGGTGGAGTAAGAGTTCCGCTGGCAATTAGATGGCCCGGTATTATCAAATCAGGATCTAAATCAGAAGTGCCTGTCACAGGAATCGATTTATTCCCAACCTTTGCAGAAATTCTTGGAATAAAAAATCTTCCGGAAAATGTTGATGGGACAAGTATTCTACCATTGTTAAAACAAAATGGTGAATTGAAAAGAGATGCAATCTATTGGCACTATCCGCATTATCATCGTTTCGGATATATGCCGGGTGGAGCAATTAGAGAAGGCAAGTATAAACTGATTGAGTGGTATGAAAAATCATTTTACAATCAGCCCAATTCTGTTTCCTTGTTTGATATTGAAAACGACATTGGTGAAACGAATGATCTGTCGGAACAGATGCCGGAGAAGACCAAAGAACTATGGGATAAACTGAAAACCTGGCGCAAGAAAGTAAATGCTCAGGAGATGACTGTAAATCCGAACTATGATCCAAAACGTGCGTTGTTCTGGAAAGAAGGTTTAGATCCTAAGAAAGCTGAATCGATTGGACAGTATTACTAAAGCAATAGTTGGTTCTCAAAATAATATTAAATGAAATTTTTTTAGAAGGATAAATAATGTCAATATCTAATAATCAAATTCTTGAGCTTGAAAAAATTGCACAACGGATAAAGATCAAAATTATTAAAATGCTGACCGTTTCCGGCGGAGGGCATGCCGGAGGTTCAATGTCGGCTGTTGAAATTCTTACTTCTCTTTATTTTCATGAAATGAAGTTCAATCCGAAGAATCATTTAGATGAAAATAGAGATCGCTTTATATTATCTAAGGGTCATGCATCACCTGCTCTTTATGCAGTCTTTTCTGAAATTGGTTTTTTGACCGAAGACTCATTATGGACACTCCATGAAATTGACGGACCATTGCAAATGCATCCCGAACGCGGATTGTGCCCCGGTGTCGAAATGAGTACAGGTGCTCTGGGTCAGGGTTTATCCGCTGGAATCGGAATGGCTTTGGGTGCAAGAATAAGAGGCAAAGATTTTAGAGTCTACGTATTAATTGGCGATGGAGAAATGGATGAAGGACAAATATGGGAAGCAGCTATGAGTGCTTCCAAATTTAAGTTAGATAACCTTACTACCATAATTGATTACAATAAATTTTCTTTAACTAGCAGTACAACAGAAACTATGCCGCTTGAACCTTTAGCCGATAAATGGAAGTCTTTTGGATGGAATGTTCTGGAAATAAATGGGCATAAAATTCCGGAAATCCTGGAAGCATTGCAGCAGGCAAAGGAAGTTAAAGGTAAACCGACAATAATTATTGCCAATACCTTTAAGGGTCATAATATTCCTTCCTTCGAAAATACGGCTGCAAGTCATTCGGTTTCATTCACTTTAGATCAGGTTAGAGAAACACTTAAAGGTCTGGGTTGCGATGAAACGGAAATAAATACAACAATTACCAAAATGAAATAAGGAGATAATTGATACAATGTTAAATGGAATGGCGCCAAGAGATGTTATTGGTAATATCTTTATTGATATGGCAAAAAAAAATCCGGATATAGTTCTGGTTGATGCTGATTTTGGAACTGCATCAAAAATATTTGATTTTAAAAAACACTTTCCGGATCGATTTATTCAAGTCGGTATAGCAGAACAAAATATGATGGGGATTGCAGCCGGATTAAGTACTGTAGGATTAATTCCATTTGTTTCAACAGTTGCAGTATTCTGTTCGCGTAGAGCGTGCGATCAGGTTACTATTTCAATCGCACTATCTCATACAAATGTAAAAATACTAGGTGTATATGCAGGACTTTTTGTTGGTAAAAACGGTGCATCTCATCAATCCTTAGAAGACATTTCAATTATGAGAGCATTACCAAACATGGTTGTTCTTCAACCAGCCGACGCAATTGAAACAGAACAGATGCTTCATTTTGCCGCAGAATATATAGGCCCAATGTATATACGAATAGGAAGAGATCCTATTAAATCATATTTACCCCCAGATTACAAATTCCAATTAGGAAAGTCAGTAACAATTAAAGAGGGAAAGGATTTAACAATTTTTACTTACGGTGACTTGGTAGAAGAAACAATGAAAGCTGCCGGGTTATTATCTGAAGATGGAATTGAAGCAAGAGTAATAAATATGAGCTCGATTAAACCAATTGATGAGGAAGCAATTGTTAAAGCGGCAAAAGAAACGGGTACTATTGTTACAATTGATAATCATAATATTTATGGTGGTTTAGGCTCTGCAGTTGCAGAAGTAGTGACAGAAAAATATCCGGTAAAAGTTAAACGTATTGGTGTTAAGGACGTTTTTGGAAAGACCGGATCCAACGATGAAATGAAGAAATATTTTGGATTAAGAGCGATAGATATGCGGAATGACATTTTAACTTTTTTAAAAAAGAGTTGAATTAGATCTTATATATCTCTCTCAGAATAAAAATAACTACTATATGTGCGGGTGAAATAATTTATGAAAAAACAAAAAAAGTATTCCGGTATTGTAATCCCAATGTTGACTCCTTTTACAAAAGATGGCAGGATTGATTTAGAAGCTGTTGAAAAGATAATTGATAACTTTATTTCCTACCAGGTCTATCCTTTCATATTAGGAACAACCGGTGAAGCAGCATCAATTTCATCAAGGGAGAAAAGAAGAATTGCAGAGTTTATAGGTAAAAAATATTCGGGCAAAACAACCATCTATGTGGGTGTATCAAGCAACTGTGTTGAAGATACAATTGAAAGTGCAAAAGAATTCGTTGAGCTCGGAGCGGATGTTCTTGTTGCAAATCTCCCAAGCTATTATTCTCTTAGACCTGATCAGATGCAGAGATATTTTGAACACCTTGCTAACTCTGTTTCAAAACCATTAATTCTCTATAACATTACAGCAACAACTCATATGTCAATTCCTTTAGATGTTATTGAAAAATTAAGTCATCATCCTAATATCGTTGCTCTTAAAGATTCTGAAAGAGATTTGGCAAGGCTTGATACAGTCATCGAAATGTTTAAAGACAGAGAAGATTTTTCTCATCTTATCGGTTGGGCAGCAAAAAGTTTTTACGGTCTTTCCAAAGGTTCGGATGGACTTGTCCCTAGCACAGGTAATATGACGCCCGGAATGTTTAAGAAAATGTATAATTCAGTATTGGAAGGGAATTTAGAAATTGGCGAGAGGCTTCAAAATGAAACTGACCAACTCGCTTCAATTTATCAATCTGACAAAACACTTGGCGAATCATTAGCGGCAGCAAAAATAATTATGGAAGAATTTGGACTTTGTAAAAATTTTGTATTATCACCTTTGACACCTCTTAACAAAATAACTGTTCAGGAGATCATCAGTAAACTAAATGATCTGAAAGAGAAAGTTGAATTGTATTAATCAAGGAGAACTTTATGTATTCAGAAACACTACACTGGATTGATTATGTTGTAATTGTTATTTCACTTCTTGTTTCGCTCTATGTCGGGTTTTATTTCGTAAAAAAACAGACAAGTACTAATGCATACTATGCCGGAAGCAGATCTATCCCTTCATGGGCAATAGGTATGTCAATCCTTGCAACTCTTATAAGCAGTATAACTTTTCTTGCTTATCCCGGTGAGGGTTTCAAATCGAACTGGATATTACTTGTACAGGGAATTATGGTAGTTATAGTTCTTTCCGGGCTGGTCTGGTTTGTTGTTCCGCTATTTAGAAAAGTGATTGGCATCAGTACCTACGAATATTTTGAAAAGAGATTCGGATTCTTTGCAAGAATTTATACTTCGCTTGCTTTTACATTTACGCATTTTACAAAAATGGGAACGGTCCTCTTCTTAATGGGTTTAGCTATTTCAAGTATGGTAGGTATTGATACACTAACGGTAATCTGGGTGATAGGTTTAATAATAATTATTCTAACAATGATGGGTGGAATCGAAGCTGTTATCTGGCTCGATGTTATTCAGGGTTTTATGCTCGTCGGCGGAGGATTAATTGCGCTTGCATTAATAATGTTTATTCCGGAAGGTGGACCTGGGGCAATTATAAATACTGCCATTGAAAACAATAAAATTGGTTTTGCCCCTTATGATGTTGATTTCACAAAACTGACATTCTTTGTTATGGTTCTTAACGGAGTTTTTTATGGGATCCAGAAATATGGGACTGATCAAACTATTGTTCAACGATATTTAACAGCAAAATCTGATAAAGGAGCAATTAAGGCAGCATTGATGGGTGTTGTTTTAAGTCTGCCCGTCTGGGCTTTATTTATGTTTATCGGAACAGCCCTGTTCTCATTTTATCAGATTACAGATTTTGCTTTGCCCGAAGGAATTAAACCCGATCAGGTTTTCCCTTACTTTATTACTACACAGGTGCCTCCCGGTTTAACCGGATTAATTTTAGCAGCTCTTATCGCTGCAGCAATTTCAAGTCTGGATTCGGATTTAAATTGCCTTTCTGCAGTTGGTGTTACTGATTATTATGCCCGTCTTAAACCAAAAGCAACGGATAAGCAGAAACTAAATGTTGGACGCTGGATTGTATTCTTTTCGGGTATAGCTGCATTATTAATTGCTACAATCTATATTTATGCAGGTGGCGAAGGTGTTCTCGGAATTGTATTTGAACTCTACGCAATTTTCTCAGGTGGTATCGCCGGTATTTTTTTACTGGCACTATTCAGTAAGAAAGCAAACAAACATGGATTGTATATCGCAATTGCTGTTTGTATTGTTTTCACAACGTACGCTGTTTTAAGCTCTACAAAGATTGATGGACAACCAATACTTAACCTGGGTTCACTCAATTTCCCTCATCATAAATATATGCTGGGTGTGTATACTCACTTTATAATAATAATCGTTGGATACTTTGCCAGTTTATTCTTCAAATCGGATGTACCTCATGAAGAACTTACAATTTATTGGTGGATTAAAAATAGAAAAGCAATTGGTAAAAATGATTTATAGAAATGTCCTTAAAGTATTTTCAACTCATCCCTTAACTTTCTTGGTTAGTGTGGTTAGTGATGCTCAAAAGACACTCCCCTCAATTGAGCAATGTAGAAATGAGCCGGCGGAATTTGCCGGCTCGTTTTAATGGGTGTAAAGTTTTGATAGCTGTTGTAAGAACTACTTCATTTTATATGTTATTGGAGAAATTAGTTAATCTATTGTTACTGTTGTTTTAGCAGGTGAATCATAGGTAAAAATAATGATAGAAAGCTCGCTTACAATATTAGATGTGATTATAATAATTGCTTATTTCATTTTTATTGTTTGGCTTGGTGCTAAGTTTAAAAAGAATCAGAAAGACACTAGAAGATATTTTCTTGGTAAACAGAATATCCCTGGTTGGGCTGTCGGTATGTCTTTGTTTGCCACAATAATATCAAGCTGGACTTTTATTGCTTTACCCGGTAAAGCTTTTAAGACAGATTTACAGTACATGGTTAATATACTTATCCTTCCTATTTGTGCCTTTATGGCATCAAAATTCTTAATTGCACTTTTCAGAAATAAAATAAAATTAAGTGCTTACGAGTATTTAGAAAAACGTTTTGGAATTTTTGCCCGCATTTATGGAAACCTTGCATTTCTTATTGTTCACTTCGGAAAGATGGCAGCGATTTTGTATTTGCTGAGTCTTACAGTTTCGGGAATTACCGGCTGGAATATTTTCGTTTTAATACTTCTGATTGGCATTGCAACCATTCTTTATACATTCTATGGCGGGATTGAGGGTGTTGTCTGGTCCGAAGTAATTCAGGGATTTCTATTGATCGGCGGCGGCATTGTGACAGTTTTGTTCATCCTCTTTACGTTTCCTGGTGGCGCTTCTGATCTGATATCGGAAACGATCAATGCAGATAAATTGAAACTATGGTCGTTTGATTTCACATGGACTAATCAAAATTCTATTGTTCTGATATTTTTCGGACTTAATTACTGGATGCAGAAATATGTCTCGGATCAAACAGTTGTTCAGAGATACCTTTTAGCTTCTTCTGAAAAGGGTGCATCGAAAGCAATCTGGATCTCTTCAGTATTGATTATGATGATCTGGGTTCTTTTCATGAGCATCGGAGCATTCTTGTGGACATACTACAAGTTTCAACCCGGACTATTACCGGAAACACTGATGAATACTCCCGATAAAGTATATCCTTATTTTATTGGTCATCAATTACCAAGCGGATTGACCGGAATAATTTTATCAGCACTCCTTGCCGCAACGATGTCAACATTATCTTCAGATCTTAACGCACTCGGCTCGATAATATATGACGATTATTATAATAAGTTGCGTAAAAACAGAAATGACAGGCAGCGTTTAAAATTCTCGAGAATTACGGTTCTGGTTGCCGGTATTCTTTGTGTATTTCTTGCGATGGCATTCACAAGTATTCAATCAATGGCTGATGCAGCTTTTGATTTTGTTGCTCTTGTTGCCGGTGGAATTTTAGGAATGTATTTCCTGGGAATTTTCACACGTCGCACAAGCCCAAAAGGATTGTATGTTGGACTCGCATTTACAGTAGTAGCAATTCTTTACCTTTTTATTAGTAATAGTGGAATGATCAAATCATATCGTTTTATTTCGATTAATACACTTTGGATCGGATTGATTGGCAATGTTATTACTCTTGTAATTGGATATCTGACAAGTTTAATACTTACTCCTAATTATTCCGCAGAACCGGGTTTAATTATTGGTAAATCTCACAATAATTTTCCAAATGTCTTTAATCAGGAGAAATAAAGATGAATTATAAGGAACACCCATGGATGGGAGTTTTTGCCGCAACTCTCTGCACATTTAAAGCTAACGAAGAAATTGATGAGGTTGGATTACGCGAATACTTTGCCAGAATGAGCAGAGTGGATGAATTAAAAGGACTTGTTTGCAACGGTCACACAGGGGAAATAATGTCTTTGCGGGAGAAGGAACGGACATTTGTAACAAAAGTTTTAGCTGAAGAAATCAGAAAGAGCGGAACGAAAAAGAAAGTTATTACCGGAATTTGCGGAGAGGGAAGTATTACTGCAACAGAACAATCACTAGCTGCTAAAGAAGTTGGGGCAGATGCAATACTTTTAATGCCTCCGCACTATCAGCTAAGGTTTGGTCGTTCAAGTCAAACGGCAATCGATTTTATTCATGATGTTGCCGACGGAGCGGACATCGATATTATTCTCCATCAATACCCTTCCTGGACGAAAGTTGGATACACGTTAAATGAAATGCTGGAAATTGTTAAACATCCCCGAGTTGTTTGTATTAAGATGGGTACGCGCGATATGGCACGGTGGCTCTATGATTATGAAAAGTTAAAAGAAGCAAAACCGGATTTGTCAATTATTACCTGTCACGATGAGTACTTACTTCCAACTCTCCTCGAAGCGGGTGATGGCGCACTTATTGGCTTTGCAGGCTTTACTCCTGAATTGATGATCAAACTTGTCCATGCTTGTGTTGAAGGTAATTTGAAAGAGGCAAAAAATGCACAGAAGACTGTGGCACCGTTAGCTAGGTTGGTATACAATTTCGGCGAACCGGGAAGTTATGCCCATCAAAGAATGAAAGTTGCTCTCTGGTTAATGGGAAAAATATCTTCTCCGGTATTCCGCAGACCGATTAGACCGATTTCGAAGGAGAGCACTAAAAAAATTGCTGATGAATTGAATAGAATCGGTTATGAAACACCAAATGCAAAACACATTTAATTAAAATGAACAGAAGAGATTTTGCTAAAATATCATCGCTTGCTGCTTTGGGTCTTGCTTTGCCCAGTGGATTTGATGCTAGGGATATGTCCAAAAAGAAAATGAAAATTGGAATGATCGGTACTACACATTCACATGCATCCGAAAAAATAAAAACGATTCTTGGTCTTTGTGAAATATATGATTTGGTAGGTGTTGCAGAAGTTGATAGCATAAAACAAAAAGCCGCTGCTGCATCAGCGGATTACAATGGCGTTAAGTGGGTAACAAAGAAAGAATTGTTAAGTTTTAAATCACTTGATGCTGTGATTATTGAATCATCTATGGAAGATGTTCTTAATGATGCAATCGATTCTGTAAAAGCCGGGAAACATATTCACATCGATAATCCTCCGGGAAGATCGTTCCCTCTGTTTGAAGATCTGCTTATTGAAGCAGAAAGTAGGGGATTGGCATTTCAACTCGGCTACTTTACACGATACAATAGAGCCGTTCAAACAGCAAAAAAAATTATATGCGAAGGTGTGATCGGAGAGATTTTTGAAATTGATGGAACTTTCAGCAAAAAGATTCCTGATAAGAGAAGGAATGATATTGCTAAATATTATGGCGGCTCAATGCTTTTTCTAGGTTGCTATTTAATTGAATTAGTCGTTTCAATTCTTGGCGAACCTGATAGAATCACAACATACAGAAAGAAAACATTTCCTGATCTTGACAATCTTTATGATAACGAACTTACTGTTTTGGAATACAAACATGCAACTGCTTCACTTCGGAGTTCGGTCTTGGAAATTGACGGTGAAGTAAGAAGAAATTTAACTTTTGTCGGAACTGAAGGTACGGTTGAAATAAATCCTTTTGAGCCCGGAAAAGTATTTTTAACACTTAATGAACCGAAGAAAAACTATTTGAAAGGGAAGAATCAAATTCAATTGCCGGAACAACGGGATAGATATTCAGAACAGCTTATTGATTTTGCCGGTATGATAAGGAAAGAAAAACAACTTTACTTTCCGGTAGTAAAAGAATTGGAAATTCATAAAGCGCTGCTTACGGCAGCAAACTATTATTAAAGAGCTAAATCCATATGGACACAACAAAAAATAATTATTCAAAAACTCAGCTTATCGCATTGGTAACATTGCGGGCATTGATCGGCTGGCATCTTCTTTATGAAGGAATTGTAAAACTGTTGAATCCCGAATGGTCTGCAGCTGCATATCTTCGCGATTCGAAGTGGATCTTCTCCGGATTCTTTAATTGGATTGCCGATACATCAAGTGTGCTGCAAATTGTTAACTTTCTAAACGTTTGGGGTCTACTGCTTATCGGTTTAGGTCTGATGATCGGATTGCTCACACGAACTTCAACAATCGCCGGAATTGTTTTGATTCTATTCTACTATTTAGCAACCCCGCCGCTAACCGGATTGACTTACATGTTTCCACCGGAAGGGAGTTATTTAATTGTTAATAAAAACCTGATTGAATTAGCTGCTCTTGTTGTGCTTTTGTTTTTCCCATCCGGAAAAATTATTGGTATCGACCGAATAATATCAAAGCTTAGAAGGAAAGAATCATGAATGATGAGAAGAAAGAAAATAATAAGCTTCAGCGGAGAGATTTCCTAACCGGGTTAGCAACTATTCCGGTTCTCGGTTTGTTTGGAGCCGGTTTGTTAAATCAAATTCTCTACAATAAAAACCGGGATGAATTGCTTAAATCTGATTTTAACCTGGGCGATTTAATTTCTGAGAGTGATGAATACCAGAATGACACAGAAGGTGATTTGCTTAGAATAGGAATTATCGGAACCGGCAGCAGAGGTATGAATTTATTGGAATCATTAGGTTTTACTAACACCAGGACAAAAAATAAATTGTACGGCAATTTGAAAATTCAACTCGCCGGTGTTTGTGATGTTTACGACGATGCCGCTGAAGAAGCAATAATGTTATCTAAATATAATTCATTTGTGAAAAATTCTGATGAATTCCCTCGGGCTAAGAGATACAAAAATTATCTTGATATGCTTAGCGATAAAGAAATTGATGCGGTAATTATTGCAACGCCCGATCACTGGCATGCAAAAATGATAATTGAATCTGCAAATGCCGGAAAACATATTTTTGCTGAGAAGTGTCTGACAAGAACCATTGAAGAAGTTTATCAAATAAAAGATGCTCTGAAGAACAAAAAAATTGTTTTTCAGTATGGACATCAGAACCGTCAGCAGCTTTCATACAAAGTTGCTCGGCAAATGATAATGCAGAATATTTTAGGAAAAATTACATTATTAAAAACTCACACATACCGCAATACTCCGCAAGGTGCCTTCATTAGGCATTTAGACCAGAAAATTGATCCCGATAAAGTTGATTGGCAGCAATGGCTTGGTGATACTCCGTATTACCCGTTTACACCAAGCCGTTATTTTGGCTGGCAGAAATTTTTTGAGTATAGCGGGGGTTTGCCTGCGCACATGTTCTCTCATGAATATGATGCAATTAATCAGGTTTTCAAGTTAGGTATTCCAAAATCTGTGGTAGCAATGGGAGGAATCTATTACTGGAAAGATGACCGCAACACACCGGATGTTTTTCAGGCTTCATTTGAATATCCCGATCGGGAGTTGATCCTTACATATGATGCCAACCTTGCAAACACAAGCACAGGTGAGTATGAAAGAGGTGCAAAGGTAAAAGAAATTGTTGGTAATGATGCATGGATGAAACTCGGACTAAATATTACAATCTACCCCGATAAAAATTCTGAGAAGTACAAAGAGAAAATAAAACAAGGATTGGTTGAACCCGATTCTCCATTATTATCATTTATTCCCGGTGAAAATAAAAGTTCGGTACAGACTATTACATCTGCATCAAAAAAATTATATGCAAGCAGCGGTCTGGTCTCAACTTATAGGAATGGGAAAGAGGTAGATGTTACATATTTACATTTAAGAGAATGGCTGGAAGGTATTAGAAAAGGAATTGTGGTAAGCGGTACTTTCCAAACAGCTTTCGAAGATGCTATTACATGCCACATGGCGACTAAATCGTATCTCGAAAAACGGAGAGTTGAGTGGGATCCGGTCAATCAAAAAGTTATTTAATAAGTATGATTAATTTGAAAAGTTTTCATAATGCCGGAGGGTTTAATGTTTAGAAGTATTATTAAAATATTGATCTCGATTTTACTTTTAACAGTTACTAATTGTGCACAGCAGTCGAATGATATTAAACACACAATTGTTGCAATCGAAAAAGGAAAATTTCACGGCTGGCCGGCAAATAACGGAATCTGGAGCTGGGGAAATGAAATCCTCGTAGGCTTTACTCAAACAGATTATGAGGAAACAGAAAGTCACAATATTAAGAACGACTCTCCTTTATTAAGCAAACTTGCCAGAAGCCTTGATGGAGGTAAAACATGGAGAGTCTTTGATCCGGAAAACTATGTGGGGGATAATGGAAAAAAAACTAGACTGACAGAACCAATCAATTTTTTAAAGGAAGGATTTGCCCTTCGTATATCAAGCGATACCTATCATGGCAATAAAGATCCTGAAGGTCAGTTCTTTTATTCGTATGATAAAGGGAATTCCTGGAATGGTCCGTTTTATCTGGGAGAAGTTTCAAAATTCTCACGTTTCAATGGATACGTCTTAACGCCGCGCACAGATTATTTAGTACTTGGCGAGAAAGAATGTTTAATTTTTATTTCATCCCGAATTCCAGAAACAGGAATGTCTGATAAAATTTCTGTGATTCAAACTGCCGACGGCGGGCTGACTTTTCAGTTGGTTGCAGACTACGTTGTACCGGCATCCGATCCACATCGTGCTGCTATGCCTAATACCGTTCGCATCTCGGATAACGAACTTGTAATGTCTGTAAGAAGGAGAGTTATTGCCGACAACACAAAAAACTGGATCGATCTTTATTACTCAAATGATCTTGGTAAGACATGGGAATTCAGAAGTAAAATTGGTGATACAGGGGCATATAATGGTAATCCTCCCTCACTTGTAAAATTGAATGATGGTCGTTTATGCGCAGTTTATGGAGATAGAAACTCGAGTAGAATTGTCGGTAGATACAGCAGCGATGATGGTAAAACGTGGACAGAAGAATTTGTCATACGTGACAACTTCTATACACGTGAAAGACAGGACATGAAAGATCTTGGTTATTGCCGCGTTGTTCAAAACAGAGACGGTGAGGTAGTTGCAATTTATTATTGGGCAACTGAAGAAAATCCGGAACAACACATTGCAGCTTCGATTTGGAAACCCTGAATTCTGAAATTTTCTAAAAAAATCTTGAATTAAATAAAAGGTGGAACAATGAAATTATTTTTTAGAATTATTTTATCTATGTCGGCAATTTTTTTTACTGCAAATCTGCTTTTAGCACAGCAAGTAATGCCGCCATCGGTGGAACAATCATTAAACGAACCGATTAAATATACCGGTCAACTCAATCCGGATAAGAGGTTTTACGATGGCAGACTTCCACATGTTGTTGGTGTTCATCATTACCAGGTTTTACGTGCCAACCGGAGTAATCCTTCCGAGCCAGGCATTGTGGGATGGACATATAATCATCAACCTTACCTTTCATATTGGAACGATACATTTTATTTACAGTATCTATCTGGATTGATCGGAGAGCATACACCCCCGACTCGAATTCTTATTACAAAATCGAAGGACGGAATCAACTGGAGTGACCCGGTTGTAGTTTTCCCGGAATATATTCTGCCTGAGATAAACGACGACGGGGAAATGATTCCGGCCGGCACTTTCGCAGTTCATCATCAGAGAATGGGATGGTATGTTGCACCGAATGGAAAACTTTTAACACTTGGATTTGTTGGTTATTGTGCAACACCGCGCAGATCTCCGAATGCCGGTAATGGTATTGGAAGAATTGTAAGAGAAGTAAAATCAGATGGAACATTCGGTCCCATCTATTTTATCCGTTATAACCGCCATGTCGGTTGGAACGAAAAAAACACAAACTACCCGTTCTATAAAGAAAGCAAAGACAAAGATTTTCTTGTTGCATGTGAGAGCTTGCTTGCGGATAAACTTATTACTCTTCAGTGGTGGGAAGAAGATAGAGGCAAGGACGGATTTTATGCAATGGATCCTTCGCAGGTCCCTGACGGCGATACGTTCTCAAAAAAATCTACAACTGCTGCCGGAGCCGGCAAAGCATTCAATTATTATACTCGTCCCGATGGAGTAATTGTTGGTTTATGGAAAAATCAGTATGCTTCCATGAGTTCCGATAAAGGCAAAACCTGGACTCCGATAGTAAAGAATGAATCGCTACTTACTTCAGGGGCAAAAACCTGGGGACAGAAGACCGATGATGGCAAATATGTTATAGTTCACAATCAATCGGCAACGAAGCGAAATCGATTCCCGATGACTGCATTGGTTGGAGACGACGGGCATACGTTCGATAGAATATTCGGATTACGCGGAGAAGTTCCTACTCGAAGATATCAGGGGATTCATAAAAATCCCGGTGTTCAATACTTCAGGGGAATTATTGAAGGAAATGGAAATCCTCCCGGGAACGATCTATGGATGACTTATAGTGTAAATAAAGAAGATATATGGATTACAAAAACACCAACACCAATTGTTGGAAGCGTTAATGATGAAGTAAATGAAAATTTTGAGAATGTGAATTCGATTAGCGACTTGAAATTATGGAGCGTTTATATGCCATCATGGGGACCGGTATCAATTATCAAAGATCCTAATTCAAAAAACAGTTATCTGGAACTCCGTGATGAAGAGCCATATGACTATTCATTCTTTGAAAGGATTTTCCCATCTGAATCAAAGAAAGAGATCGAGTTCAAATTTCAAGGTGAAAAGCTTCCGCAGGGTTTTGCACCTGAGATCGAAGTTCAGGATCAGAAAGGAAACAGGGCTATTAAACTAAGAATTGATAAAGACTGGCTCTCATTTGATATCGAAAAAGTTTCAGTGGACCCGGTTAAGATTGATCCGAAAAAATGGAACCATGTTAAACTTGATATTGACTGTATAAAAGGATCATACAAAGTAACTGTTAATGGAATTCGCTATCCAGACGAAATTCTGTTTGGAGAAAAAGCCGATGTTGTTGAACGCATCGTTTTCAGAACCGGTCCGTACAGAAATTTTATTCCGGCTCAGGTTGTTGAGAGAGGGATCGGTTCACAATCCGGTTTTGATCTTGATGACCAACCGGGTGCAGATTATAAATCTCCTCTTATAATTCTTAATCTCGATGATATTATAACAAGGAGCTATTAAAATGATTATACGATATTTCACCGAAGGGGAAAAACTTGATGTTGCCGGTCTAAACGAAATTACTGTTCTGATCGATCGAAGCGAAACTGAATTAACTGAAATCGGCTGGAATTGCTGGACCCCAAATCAGGATGGTCCGCCTCATAAGCATAATGATAAAACTCAATTATTCTATGTAACCAATGGAGTCGGGAAAATTCATTTGGGGAATGATGTATATGATGCTTCACCTGGAGACCTGGCCTATGTACCGGCCGGTCTAGTGCATCAGACTATTACGACTACCAGCGAAAAACTGTGTTATATGCTCTTTAATGTATTTATAAGTCAGGATAAGGAAGGTCATACAAGTTTTGCAGATCATATTCAAAAAGTAAAACAGATCAGAAAACTCCAGGCGCAATCCGGTAAGTCGGATGTTGAGGAAACAATTACATTGAAGGAAGTAATACCCGGAAAATTTTTCAGTCAGGTTTTGAGTAATAATAGATTGGAATTGAATAATAAACATTCCGTCGGACTTATTCCCCGAAGTATTAATACCAATCTCGAATTGAATCTGGTACGTAGAGCTAGCGGTTTAAGTAATCAAATGGAAGTTCACAACGATAAAGAACAGACATTTTTTATTCTTGAAGGAGATGGTACTGTAACAGTCGGTAGTGAATCGGTTCATGTAAAAGCCGGAAACGTAATTGCAATTCCAAGAAATGTATATCATAAAGCCGAAGCCGGTAAAGAGGATCTATATTATCTCTGCTTAAATAGTTTTTCAATTACTTAACAGGGCTGATTTATTATGAAAAAAATTTTTTCGTTATTGATTATTCTTTCTTTATCAATCGGGATGAATACTGATTCCGAAATATCTTTTGTCAATTCAATCGGACTGAAAATGATCAAGATTGACAAGGGAAGTTTTGTAATGGGCGATTTAACCGGCCGGGGGCAGTTTGATGAGTCTCCTGTAAGAAACGTTAAGATCAGTAATGACTTCTTTATTTCGGAAACGGAAGTTACAATTGAACAATTCCGTCAATTTAAAAAAGATTATCATGGATTCGATTCTTATTTTCCATACGCAACCGGTATTAGTTGGTTTGATGCAGAAGAGTATTGTAAATGGCTCAGTGCCAAAGAAGGTAAAATGTATAGACTTCCTACCGAAGCAGAATGGGAGTATGTATGCAGAGCCGGTACTACTTCAGATTTTTCATCGGGTGAAAAACGACCAAATCATGAAACACCGAATCAATTCGATATTAAAAATATGCATACCGGTCCAATCGAATGGTGTTACGATTGGTATGGTGATTATCTGTTTGCAGGCCAAACCGACCCGGTCGGTTTATCGTGGGGATTTTCGAAAGTTGTACGCGGCGGTTTGCCTGATAATAAATTGAAGGTCTACGATTATCCGGTTGACTATTATTCACGTTCTTCTAACCGTTCTTCAATGGCTCCTTCCTTCAATTCATTTATTAATAAGAGTGATTCTCGAGAAGTCGAAAAAACTATTCAGGGGTATGATCAATACATGCCGGGTTTAGTTGGAATTATTTTCGATGATAAGGAGATGCAGAAACCTGTTGGTATCTGGCGAATTACGGAATTAAATTCAGATAAAACTAAGTGGCAAAACCTGGATGATTTTACTGTTTTATGGATCGGTCAGATTTCTTCTCCATACACTGGTTTGGTAAAAGTTGAAGCAGAAGCAGATGCCGGTATTAGATTAAAAATAGACGGACAAACTATTATAGATGGCTGGGGATTGGGCGAAAACAGAAAAGGTCAGTTCGAGTTTCAAGCCGGGAAAAGATATAAGATAGAAGTTGATTATATAAAACAAAAGGGGCGCCCATCTTTTATGCGTTTCTTCTGGAGTTATGAAGGAAAAATGAAAGAATTAATTCCACCTGAAGCGTTTACCTGTAATACAAATGATATTATCGAAACTGAATCAATTTTCTCAAAATTATTGGCGGCAAGATTAAATGCTGCAAGCATAGGTTTCCGAATAGTACAAGCTCCACCACCTCAATCCAAGTCTCTTGCTTTTGAAGCGCCGTTTAATATGCAGGGAGTAAAACAGAGTTTCGATAAATCCAATTTCAAAAAAATAAATAAACCGTATTTCAGAAAAAGATTTTTACTTCCTATTCCACCGGAGAATGTTGAAAAAGAAGATAGAAGTGCTGCAGGTATTGACCCTAATTTTTCAAGACATAATCACGATCCAGGATTGATGGCGCTTCCAAACGGCGACCTACTATATGTTTTTTATACATCAACTTATGAAGATGAACCCGAAGTTGCACTTGCTGCAATGAGATTACGGTACGGCGCAGATGAGTGGGACTGGCCTTCACGATTTCTTGATTTTGCAGATGTGAATGATGTTGCGCCTTTATGCTGGAATGACAACGGCAAACTCTGGCTCTTCTTCGGAGATATTCACCTTGACGGACGATATCCTTTTCAATGGATCAACTCAACCGATAACGGTGCAACCTGGAGTGGTGTTAAATTTCCCGAATTCATTGATGAAGTAGGACCTCACACCCCCCAGCCGATTAACTCTGCATTTAGAGATGAAAACGGTTCATTATTTTTTGGAATGGATGGACTTGGTCCTTCTTCTCTTCTCATGTCAAGCAGTGATAACGGAAAAACATGGAGTGATACAAAGGGAAGAACTGGGGGAAGACACACAACATTCATTCAATTGAAGAATGGTGAGATCGCTGGTTATGGTGGAAAGCAATCTGATATTGATGGTTATATGCCGATCTCAATTTCAACCGATAAAGGAAAAACTTGGATCGTTTCCCGATCGGAATTTTCACCTCTCGGGACTAATCAACGCCCTACAATTTTACGGCTTGCAAGCGGCAGACTTTTTTTTGCAAGCGACTTCCAGAGGATCGATGGTTATCAGCCAGAATCAATTAAACAGAGAGGTTCATTTGCAGCACTCTCCGATGACGAAGGAAAAACATGGCATATTAAAAAAATTCCCGGTGGTCAGGAACATGAATCTGAAATGCGAAGACAGGAGATGCGTGGCGAAACTCTCGGTTACTCTGTTGCAGCTCAATCACCGGATGGAATGATTCATCTGATGGCTTCTATGACTCATCCATGCCTCCATTATGAATTTAATGAAGAGTGGATTTTAGATTCTTCGGATAAAATTTTAAATGAAGCGGATTTTATGAGACCAACTACTAAAAAAATTACCAATGTAAAAACATATAAAGAATTTTATAAAAATGGGAAATTAAGAATTGAATACTCTGGTGGGTTTGGTGACGATGAAAGATTTTTGTTACACGGCGTAGAAACCTGGTATTATGAAAATGGTAAAACGCAATACACAGTAAATTACAATTTTGGGAAGAAAGTAGGAGTAGAGTCCTATTGGGATCCAAAACGATTAAAGATTTGGGAGTGGAGCCGCAGAGAAGATGGAGTTTCAGAGTGGCATCAATGGTGGGGTAACGGTTTGAAGAAAGCTGAATCGACATGGAAAGATTTGAAATGTGATGGATATGCAAAAACCTGGGATTACAAAGGAAATTTGGTGAGTGATGTAGTATTTCAAAATGGTGAAATTAAAAAGTAGAATTATTATGAATATCAAAAGACATTTATTGGTTTGGTTAATTTTGTTTTGTTCTATTGCCTTTAATGCTAGAGGATCCAGTTTATATAATATAATGAACTATGGAGCAGTGGGAGACAGAAAAACTTATAATACAGAGGCAATTCAGAAAGCAATTGACCATGCGTCTTCAAATGGCGGTGGTACAATTTACTTTCCGGCTGGAATCTATCTCACCCGCACAATAATTCTAAAAGATAACATTACACTTCATCTTTCAAACGGCTCTACTATTCTCGGCAGCAAAGATCTCAACACTTTCAATCCTGTTTGCGGATCATTTGAAGATAGTGATGGAAGGAAATTCGGGACTGCTCTTGTTTTTGCCAAAGACTGCAGGAACATATCAATTGAAGGTAATGGCACAATTGATGGTCAGGGTTATAAGGAATTCTATCCCAAAGGGGAAGGCGTTTACAGACCGTACATTATTCGTTTTATCCGGTGCAGCTTTGTAAAGGTAAAGGATGTTAATCTTATTAATTCTGCTGCATGGGTTCAGCATTATGTTGAATGCGATGACCTGATAATTGATGGTATTACAGTCCGATCGTATTCAAATGTAAAC